>CALDPI010000226.1 GCA_937912045.1 uncultured Clostridia bacterium | reverse complement strand
GGAGCAGGATCCCCTGCTCCGATACATAGAAAATACTGATGTGCATAAAAAAGAATGTTCATAACGGTCAAGTCCGTTATGAACATTAGGCATGGTGCGGGTGACAGGACTTGAACCTGCACGCGTAAGCGCTAGCTCCTAAGGCTAGTGCGTCTGCCAATTCCGCCACACCCGCAAGTATTAATAATTTTAATCTAATTATCAGATATTGTCAAGGAAATATTGTTAATTTTCGTTCTTTGTGTTATAATAGGTGTAAGGTTATTTTCACTGTTTTTGCATTCCATCCGTATTATGTACTGTGATGGAGTGTGAAAATATGAAACGTAAAGTCAAAAAGCGTTTTTCTATTCTTTTTATCATATTACTTCTTGTTTTAATAATCGGATTTGTATTTTTAAAAACGGATAAAAATCTTCGTATTTTAATACTTGAAAGTGCGGAGAGTAAAATTGGAATGCTGATGTCCGACTGCGCTAACACGGCCGTTAACAAAGCGATTAAGGCGAATGACATTACATATTCCGATATTATCCGCGTAACACGTGATGAAGAAAACAGCATAACGTCTTTGCAAACCGATATAAACAGTCTTAATATGATTAGAACAGAGATTGACCACCTTTTTTCAAAAGAAATGGAAAATAACTCTCTTGTTGTCTTAAATCTACCGATTGGTTCAATTATTGGTAATGAATATACCATCGGCAGAGGACCGTGCATAAAATATGAGCTTGAAGTATCTGTTAATACCTCGACCGATTATAAAAGCCAGTTTTATTCCGCCGGTATCAACCAGACGCTTCATCAAATTACCGTTTCTGTTTCGGGGGATGCATATATTATGTCGCCGTGGTACAGAAATACAATTAAATTTTCAACCGAATACATTCTTGCAGAAACCGTAATAACAGGTATCGTACCGGAAACCTTAGCAGATTTTGACGTTAAAAAATAGGGTGATTAAAATGACTGAAAGCAACGCAAAAAACAGAATCGCATACCTTAGCGCAGAGCTAAAGTACCACAGCATGCGTTACTATGTTGACGATAATCCCGAAATTGAGGATTATCAGTATGATATGATGATGCGCGAGCTGCGCGAGTTAGAAGAGGAATTTCCGCAGTTTGCCGCCGACGACTCACCAACAAAAACGGTCGGCGGCGCTGCATCGCTTCAGTTTTCGCCCGTTCTACATAAGGTTAGAATGGAAAGTCTTTTAGACGCCTTCAGCTTTGACGAGTTGCGTGATTTTGACCGCAGGGTGAAAGAGACTTCAAAAAATCCCATATACTCCGTCGAACCGAAGATTGACGGACTTTCTGTCTCTCTTGAGTATAGTAATGGTCGTTTTGTCAGAGGCTCTACACGTGGCGACGGCGACGTTGGTGAAAACGTTACCGCCAACCTTTCCACCATTAAAAACGTACCTAAAACCATAGAATTTTTGGGCGATTTAGAGGTCAGAGGTGAGGTTTATATGCCGCACGACAGCTTTATGCGCCTTGTTGAACGCCAGGAAAATATGGGTGAAAAAACCGCAAAAAATCCGCGAAACGCAGCGGCTGGCTCATTAAGGCAGAAAAACCCTAAAATCACCGCAGAGCGCGAGCTTGATATCTTTGTTTTCAACATTCAAAGCATTAGCGAAAATGCTCCCACAGGGCATATTGAATCGCTCGATTTTCTCAAAAAACTCGGGTTTAACGTTTTGCCTTCATATAAGCGCTGTGCATCAATCGACGAAGCAATTTCTGAAATTTCTAAAATAGGTGAGAGCAGGGGAGATTTACAGTTTGATATTGACGGTGCAGTTATAAAGGTTGACGATATTGAGCTTCGTGCCGAAATCGGAAGCACCTCAAAATATCCCAAATGGGCAATCGCATATAAATATCCGCCCGAGGAAAAAGAAACATTGCTTAAAAATATTTCAATTAACGTTGGCAGAACAGGTGTTTTAACACCAACCGCAGAGTTTATGCCAATTCAGCTTGCCGGAACAACCGTTAGTCGTGCAGTACTTCATAATGAGGATTTTATTGCCGAAAAGGATATTGCTGTTGGAGATACAATAATTGTTCGCAAGGCCGGTGATATAATTCCGGAGGTTGTTGCTGTCGCAAAGCACGGTGCCGAACACAAAACCTTTAAAATGCCCGACGTTTGTCCTTCGTGCGGCGCTAAGGTCAGTCGCGATAGTGACGAAGCTGCCGTTCGTTGTACCAATACCAACTGTCCCGCGCAGCTTTTGCGCCATCTGATTCATTTTGCATCACGCGACGCAATGGATATTGAGGGACTCGGACCTGCTGTGCTTAATTTACTGCTCGAAAAAGACCTTATTTCTTCAACTATTGATTTATATTCCTTGAAAAAATCCGATATTTCACTTCTTGAGGGCCTTGGAGATAAATCCGCCGATAATCTGATATCTGCCATTGAAAACTCTAAATCAAACGATTTTTACCGTTTTATTTATGCTATCGGAATACGTCATATTGGAAACAAGGCGGCAAAACTGCTTACCGCACAATTTACAAATATTGATTCACTACTTAGTGCAACAGCCGATGATATTGAAAAAATCGACGGTTTTGGCAGAATAATGGCAGAAAGTGTCGCAGATTATTTTGCATTATCCGAAACCAAGACAATGGTTGAAAAATTCAGAAGTCTCGGTGTTAATATGGTCGCAGAATCCAATGATAACCTTGATAATCGTTTTTCCGGGAAAACCTTTGTCCTTACTGGAACGCTTACAAAATACACCCGTAACGATGCAAGTGAAATTATCGAGAGGTTAGGCGGCAAGGTTTCTTCAAGCGTATCTAAAAAGACTGATTTTGTGCTAGCCGGTGAAAATGCAGGCAGCAAGCTTGATAAGGCAAATACACTTGGAATTAACGTAATTTCTGAAGACGAGTTTGAAGAATTAATCAAATAATTATTAGAGTAAAGCTATGGTATTGTTAAAAAATTAACAAAACATAGCTTTTTACTTTTAAATATAAAATGATAGGTAAATTATTTCGTTTTAAAAAAGGACATTAATTAGAAAGAATATTTCCCGGGAAAAACAAGGGATTAATCTAAATCTATTATTATAATACTTATTACTTAAAGCGAGCTCATATGAGCTTAAAGCTAATAAAATATTTTTTATATAGGTTATATACGTATAAAAAGCTTCAATATTGAAAAAATTTATCCTCTCAGTTTTTTTAATCTATAGAGAAGTATAAAAAAATAATTTCCATTCGATAAAAAATTAAGAATGGAAATTTAAGTTAGTAAAAAATATTATTATTTAATAAATCATATGTATCTTTAATTAATTAACGTTATATTAATGAGGCTGATATGCTGAAGAGGCATAAAATGGCTAAATAGGCCTGTTTTTGCCCTGAATCCCTCCCCTTAATTATACAAAATATTGATTTTGTATAATTAATATAATTTTTTCACAGGAGTATTTTCCCTGTCACAGTTTTAGGATTTTGCGGTTTCTAAGATGGTTTTAACGTCATCTTTAAAATTAATCCATTCATTTTCATGTTCCACAAAATAAAGCGGACACTTCTTTTCTGTAATATCATAGTGTCTGATGACGTCTTCCGATGATAAATTAAAGCTTTCACATAGCCACGCTGTCAATTCTTTTAATCTGTTTAAGGTTGTTGCATTAAATTTACCGGTTGCATCCGGATGGCACACCTCTATAGAAATTGTATCCTTGTTGCGCCAGTTACTCGCAGACGAACGCTCATTAAGCGGAATGCATTGCAGCACTTCCCCATCGAGACCTACAATAAAATGCGAATTGACCTTTGTGCCTGCAGATGCAAAATAATTTCTGTTTTGCTTTGCGGTTGTATTCGGATTTCCGACGTAATGAATAACAATGTTTTTCACTTTTTCAAGCTTAAGACCGTTTCTTGAATGCGCAATTCCCATTGGCACATAGTCGGCCTGTACGTACTCAGGAATAGTGATATCCTCAATATCTGCTTGCTTTGGAGCAAATTTTATGTGCATACATATCGCAAAAATCCCTAAGGATAACACTAAAAAACATATCATAATTGAAACATAGGGTCGTTTTTTGCGTCTTTTAACATATTTCATTTCCATCACCCAAATCCTATGTTAACATAAAAAATATTAACAAACAGGAGAAAAATCATGTCGTTATTTCAGTATATTACCCTAAGAGAAAAGCCGGAGCTGATGAAAAAAGGCGGTACCTATGCTTATATGTTCAATCTGCAGGCGGAAAAATACAAAGAAAATCCCGACGGCACCTATCAGGTAATAGGAATAGGTACCTGCACAGACAGCGAAATCGTTA
>CALDPI010000225.1 GCA_937912045.1 uncultured Clostridia bacterium | reverse complement strand
GAATCAATGGCGGTATCAACCCTTAAAGCAGAGGGCTTAAAGCCAGTAATCGTTGAAATGCCGGACGAAAATTATGACGCAGGTAACGTTATTCGCACGTCTCCTGCCAAGAGTACCAGCGTTTATAAAGGTGCCGAGGTTACGGTTTACGTAAGTACCGGTGCGCCCACAGTGTTTGTTGACCTGCCCGACGTTGTTGGTCTCACGCAGGAAAAGGCAACACAGCGCCTTGAATCCGAGGGACTTAACGTTAATGCAGAGCCTATTGACAGCAACAAGCCGAAGGGAATTGTTGTTTCTCAGAATCCAACACCAACCGCCTCAAAACAGGTTGGAAAGGGAACAGAGGTTACCATTTATGTCAGCTCCGGCGTAATTAATTATGAGTGTGATGTTGCCATTGACCTGCCGAAGGACTACGCGCACGAGTCGGCCTACGTATCTCTTTGGATTAAAAATGGCGGTGAGCAGCTGCAGGAATCTAACAAGATTAACCTTGCTTCACTTTCTGAGTACTCCTTCAAGGTAAAAACGACCGAGCCTTCGCTTGATATCATTGTAAAACTCAGTGCGGATAAAAAGGAATATGACGAATATCTCAAAATCCGACTCGAAACCGATACAGGTAATTATGAAATTTTGAAAGACGATTATAAGTATCCTAAGAAAGAGGAAACCCCCTCTTCTTCACAAGAGCCGTCATCTTCCTCTTCGGAAGTGTCTTCATCGACAGATAATCAATAGTTTTTTATGAACGGTGTAATTATTAAGGCGGTTTCCGGCTTTTACTACGTAGTGGTCGGAAACCGCACCTACGAATGCAAGCCAAGAGGTGTCTTCCGAAAAAACAACGACGATATTTTTGTTGGAGATATGGTCGAAATCTCGCTCTTACCCGACGGTAAAGGTGTTATTGAAAAGGTTTTGCCCCGCAAAAATTATCTTTTTCGTCCACCAGTTGCAAACGTTGATAAAATGTTTATCATTTCATCTTATAGCACGCCTGCGCCTAACACTGTTATAATTGATACAATGACGGCGATTGCCGACGATAAAGGCATTGAACCGATAATTGTTTTTAATAAGAGTGATATGGGCAGCTTTGATGAAATTGAGAGACTTTATAAAAATGCAGGCTTTAAGGTTTTTGTGATTTCAGCCACCAACAACGTTGGCATTGATGAGCTGAAGAGCGAACTTTATAATTCTGTTTCCGTCTTTACGGGCAATTCCGGTGTTGGTAAATCAAGCATTTTAAATGCGCTTTTCGGAGCCAATTATTTAAAAACAGGCGAGGTTAATGAAAAGCTTGGTCGCGGTCGTCACACAACACGCCACACCGAACTGTTTTCTATCGGTAATAACGGCTATATTGCCGATACGCCGGGTTTTTCTTCGCTCAGCATTGAGCAATCCGACGTGCTGTATAAAGAGAATCTGCAGTATGCGTTTCGCGATTTTGAAGAATATATTGGTGATTGCCGTTTTACCTCCTGTTCGCACACCTGTGAAAAGGGCTGTGCAATTATTGATGCCGTAGAGGATGGCAGGATTGAAAAAAGCCGATTTGAGAGCTATAAGCTGCTATATTCCGAGCTTTCAAAACGCAGCGATTGGCAGATTAAAAAAGAAAAGTAACAAAATTTTCCAACCTTCGTATAATATTATTAGACTGAAGAAAGCGGTGATATTATGCGAAACAGAGTTTGTTGCAGTAAAGGTGTAATTGCGGTGTCCTTTGGTGCGGGGCTGGTCGCCTCGTTCATTCTGCCGACAAAAGCTGTTATCTTGATTTTATCAATCGCTCTCGTATGTCTTGGATTGTCTTGTACCAAGTATTAAC
>CALDPI010000224.1 GCA_937912045.1 uncultured Clostridia bacterium | reverse complement strand
GAAGACTGATATCATAAATAAGCTGGGATCTGCAAAGTACACCCTTCAGCGATCCAAAGGTCTTGGTGAAAACGAGCCCGATATGATGTGGCAAACCACAATGAACCCTGCCACAAGAAGATTGATTGCCGTCTCCCCCACCGATGCGGCAGAAACGGCAAGAATGTTCGATATTCTTCTCGGCGACGATATAGAGGGAAGAAAAGAGATTATAACCGAAAAAGGCTATCTGTATATAGCCGATGCAGATATTAGTTAGTAAGGAGATAATATATGCCTCCGAAAAAGAAAAAACAAACCGAAATCAAAATTGACCCCAAAAAAGCAAACGCATATATTTCGGGCGCAGGCACGGTTGTGGAGCAACCGATTACAAGAACGCTTGAAACCAACTATATGCCCTATGCGATGAGCGTTATTTTGTCGCGCGCCATTCCTGAGATTGACGGCTTCAAGCCCTCGCACCGCAAGCTTTTATACACAATGTATCTTATGGGTCTGCTTAACGGCGCAAAGACGAAATCGGCCAACATCGTGGGACAGACCATGCGCCTTAACCCCCACGGTGACGCCGCAATATATGAAACCATGGTCCGTCTTACAGAGGGAAACGAGGCACTGCTTCACCCGTACGTAGAGTCCAAGGGTAATATGGGCAAGGCCTATTCGCGTGATATGGCATATGCCGCACCGCGTTATACAGAGGCGAAGCTTTCCAAAATCGCGGCGGAGCTTTTTAAGGATATCGACCGCGACACCGTCGACTTTGTCGATAACTATGATGCCACAATGAAGGAGCCCACGCTTTTCCCCGTCACGTTCCCGTCGGTGCTTGTAAACGCCAATAAGGGAATCGCCGTTGGAATGACAAACACAATCTGTCCTTTCAATCTGCGCGAGGTTTGCCGTGCCACGATTGAGCTTATAAAGGACGACGAGGTCAACGTTGCCGACTATCTTACAGCACCCGACTTCCCGGGCGGCGCAGAGCTTCTTTATGACCGCGCAGAGATGGAGAAAATTTATGAAACGGGCCTTGGCAGCGTAAAGCTGCGCGCCGTTTACAGCTATGACAAATCGGCTAACTGTATTGATATAACAGAAATTCCGCCCTCCACAACGGTCGAGGCAATCATTGAAAAAATTATCGACCTTGCAAAGCAGAAGAAAATAACCGAAATTAACGATGTCCGCGACGAAACCGACCTGTCGGGACTCAAGATTACAATCGACCTGAAGCGTGGTGCCGACCCGCAAAAGCTTATGAACAAGCTTTTCAAGATGACACCCCTGCAGGACAGCTTTTCCTGCAACTTCAATATTCTTGTCGGTGGCACACCGCGTGTAATGGGCGTTAAGGAAATTTTAACAGAGTGGACAGCCTTCCGTGTTGACTGCGTCAAGCGCAGAACGTATTTTAATCTTTCCAAAGCAAAGGAAAAATACCATCTGCTAAAGGGTCTTCAGAAAATACTGCTTGATATTGATAAGGCAATCAAAATCGTCCGCGAAACCGCAGAGGAAAAAGAGGTTGTGCCCAATCTTATGATTGGCTTCGGCATCGACGAAATACAGGCAGAGTACGTTGCAGAAATCAAGCTGCGCCACCTGAACCGCGAGTATATTTTAAAAAGACTCGAGGACGTCGAAAACCTTGAAAAAGAAATTGCAGAGCTCGAGGGTGTTTTAGGAAGTCGCACAAAGGTGCTCAAGATAATCATCAAAGAGCTCGAGGCTGTGGCCGACAAATACGGTATGGACCGCAAGACCAAGGTCGTCTCGGCAGAGGAAAATAAAATCGAGGTGGAGGAGGAACAGGTTGCCGAATATCCCGTTAACCTCTTCTTCACCAAGGACGGCTACTTCAAGAAAATCACACCTCTGTCACTTCGCATGAGCGGCGAGCAAAAGCTTAAAGAAAACGATGAAATCATTCAGTCGTTCGAATCACAGAATTCGTATGATTTGCTCTTCTTCACCGATAAGTGCCAGGTCTATAAAAGCCGCGTTTCTGAATTTACCGATACAAAAGCCAGCACCCTTGGCGATTATATTCCCTCAAAACTCGGATTTGACGAGGGCGAGGGAACCGTCTATATGGTCGCAACGAAAAAATATGAGGGCTATATGCTCTTCATATTCGAAAACGGCAGGGTATCAAAGGTGCCAATGTCGGCATATGCTACCAAGACAAACCGCAAAAAGCTCATAAACGCGTACAGCAACAAATTTCCGCTGTCTGCAATGCTTTATGTAGAAGCCGATGCGGATATATTGCTCACCTCAACAAACGGCAGAATGCTGCTGCTTAATACGGGTGCACTTCAGGCTAAGGTCACAAAGGATAATAACGGCGTGGCGGTTATGACGCAGAAAAAGGGTCAGCGCATTTTCTCCGCCGCACTTTATTCCGACGGAATGCTTTCCGACCCACACCGTTACAGAACGCGCTCACTTCCTGCCGCAGGCAGCATAAATCGCGACGGTATGTCGGGAGAGCAGATGAAAATATAAAAAAGCCGTCTGAAAAACAGACGGCTGTCAGCCGAAATACAAACGCAAGCAAATTTCTTTTTCGTCTGACATTATAATTATGTGAAAAATAAAATAAAATACACATGGCAGTATTTGACAAAACCGAATAATTGGTTTATTATGTGTCAAGTATTATTTTAAATTTTTCGGGGGATTACCATGGCAAAGGAACTTGCAAAAATTTATGAACCTAATGAGGTAGAGGACAGAATATATAAGTTCTGGCTGGACGGCGGCTTCTTTCACGCCGAGGTTGACAGCAGTAAAGAGCCTTATACAATCGTCATTCCGCCTCCAAACATAACAGGCCAGCTTCATATGGGTCACGCACTCGACCAGACTCTGCAGGACATTCTCATCCGTACAAAGCGTATGCAGGGCTATTCTGCCCTTTGGATGCCCGGCACCGACCACGCCTCGATTGCAACCGAGGCAAAGATAGTCGAGGCAATGCGAAAAGAGGGCATCAGCAAGGATGACCTCGGCAGAGAAAAATTCTTAGAGCGCGCATGGGCTTGGAAGGAAAAGTATGGCGGCACTATAATATCACAGCTTAAAAAGCTTGGCTCCTCGTGTGACTGGGAGCGCGAGCGCTTCACTCTTGACGAGGGCTGCTCAAAGGCGGCGCGCGAGGTTTTCGTCACCCTTTATGAAAAGGGACTCATCTATCGCGGAGAAAGAATAATAAACTGGTGTCCGCATTGTAAAACCTCAATTTCTGACGCCGAAGTAAGCTATGAAGAGCACGACGGACATTTCTGGCACCTGCGTTATCCGCTTTCGGATGGCAGCGGTTATGTTGAGCTCGCAACAACGCGTCCCGAAACCATGCTCGGCGATACCGCCGTTGCGGTTCACCCGGAGGATGAGCGTTATAAGGATATAATAGGTAAGACGGTAATTCTTCCGCTTGTCAACAGGGAAATCCCTGTCGTCGCGGATGAATATGTTGAGATGGACTTTGGAACGGGTGTTGTAAAAATCACCCCCGCACACGACCCCAACGACTTTGAGGTCGGACTCCGTCACAACCTGCCCGTCATAAACGTTATGACCGATGACGCCAAAATGACCGACGACTGCGGCAAGTACAGCGGTATGGACCGTTACGATGCAAGACGCGCCATCGTTGCCGATTTGGAAGAGGGCGGCTATCTTGTAAAGGTCGAACCGATGAAGCACAACGTCGGCTCCTGCTACCGTTGTAACTCGGTTGTTGAGCCGCGCATTTCAAAGCAATGGTTTGTAAAGATGGAACCCCTTGCAAAGCCTGCAATCAAGGCAGTAAAGGACGGCGACATCACGCTTATACCCTCGCGTTTCGAAAAAACCTATTTCAACTGGATGGAAAACATCAAGGATTGGTGCATCTCGCGTCAGCTTTGGTGGGGACACAGATTTCCTGCGTGGTATTGCGCCGACTGTGGCGAGGTTATCGTCTCCCGCGGCGAGCCAACGGTCTGCCCCAAGTGCCAGAGCACCTATCTCTCGCAGGATGAGGACACGCTTGACACCTGGTTCTCCTCAGCACTTTGGCCGTTCTCAACGCTCGGTTGGCCTGAGGAAACGCTCGAATATAAATATTTCTATCCCACAAACACGCTGGTCACAGGCTACGATATAATCTTCTTCTGGGTTTCCAGAATGATTTTCTCCGGCCTTGCCTATACAGAAAAGGTGCCGTTTGACACCGTACTGTTCCACGGAATCGTCCGCGACTCACAGGGCAGAAAAATGTCAAAGTCGCTCGGCAACGGCATAGACCCCCTGCTCGAGATTGAGCGTTACGGCGCCGATGCCCTGCGCTTTACCCTTGCAACAGGTAACAGCCCCGGAAACGATATGCGCTATTCACCCGAAAGGGTAGAGGCGAGCCGAAACTTCGCAAACAAGATTTGGAACGCCGCTCGTTTCGTGCTTATGAATCTTGACGAGGATGAGGCTGCGCCCCACGTTCCCGAAAATCTCTCGCTTGAGGATAAGTGGATTCTTTCCAAGTATAACGACGTCGTTGCGGCCGTAACACAGAATTTGGATAAGTATGAGCTCGGCCTTGCCGTAAGCAAGCTGTACGATTTCATCTGGGACGTCTTCTGCGACTGGTATATCGAGATTGCAAAAATCCGTCTTAATTCTGATGACGCAGAGGCCAAGAAGACCGTAAAGGCGGTGCTCGTTTACGTGTTCTCAAACACCTTAAAGCTTTTGCATCCCTTTATGCCCTTCATAACTGAGGAAATCTGGCAGACCCTCCCACACGAGGGTAAGTCCATTATGATATCCGAATGGCCCACATATAACGATGGACTTAACTTCGCATTCGAGGCGGAAGAGTTCGAAAAGGTAATGACGGCAGTAAAGGCTGTCCGCAACCGCCGCGCCGAGATGAACGTTCCCCCGTCAAGAAAGGCACTTCTCTGCGTTGAAACCACAAATCTCGATACCTTTAAGGCGGCGTCACCCGTGCTTATGCGCCTTGCAGGCGGCTCCTCGGTCGAGGTTGATATAGAATTTTCAATGCCCGACGCGGTACGTGTCGTAACCGACGCGGCAACCATCTATATACCCCTGAACGAGCTTGTTGATTTCACAGCAGAGCTTGCCCGTCTTAATAAGGAGCTTGATGCAGCCAATAAGGATAAGGATTTCTTCGAAAAGAAACTCAACAACCCCGGCTTCGTCGCAAAAGCTCCCAAAGAGCTTGTCGAAACTCAAAAAGCACAGCTTGCCAAAACGCTTGATAAAATCGCAATGCTCGAGGATAGCATAAAAGCAATAGAAAAGCAAATGTAATGTTATAAGCCGTGCTTTTGCACGGCTTATATAATATGGATAGTGATTATAATGAACTATAACGAAGCACTAAATTATATACACTCGTTGGAGGTCTTTGGCAGCCGCCCCGGACTTGAGCGAATAAAGGAGCTGCTGTCCGTTTTGGGCAACCCACAAAATGACTGTCGGTTTATTCACGTTGCAGGTACAAACGGCAAGGGCTCGGTCTGCACAATGCTCGCTTCAGCACTCTTGGCGGCAGGCTATAAAACAGGACTATACATCTCACCCTACGTCACCTGCTTTCGCGAACGCATACAAATAAACGGAGAGTACATCGGTGAAAGCGACCTTGCAAGACTCACAGAAAGGGTAAAGGCCACAGGTGTCACGGTTACCGAGTTCGAGTTTATAACGGCCATTGCATTTTTGTATTATAAGGAACAAGGCTGTGACGTCGTCGTGCTCGAAACAGGGCTCGGCGGTCGGCTCGATGCCACAAACGTCATAGAAAAACCGCTTGTGTCAGTCATAACGGGAATCGGCCTTGACCATACGGGTGTGCTGGGCGATACGGCAACGCAAATTGCATTTGAAAAATGCGGTATAATTAAAAAAGGCTGCCCCGTCTGCACCACACACGCCCAAAACGCAGAGGCGCTAACAGTTATAAAAAGCTTCGGCGAACCGATAATGCCGGAC
>CALDPI010000223.1 GCA_937912045.1 uncultured Clostridia bacterium | reverse complement strand
ATATCTTCATTTTTTATTTTTTTAAATATTTCTATATTACCAGTATAACTTTTGGGTGATATTGGACTTGGATGATAGATTGGTATTACTTTAATATTATTTAGATAAAACTTTCTTTTGCCATGAATATTTATGACATTTAGGACATTTTGATCTGGAGCAAATAAAAGATTCGCCGCTTAAGCCCCTTAAAATAACCACATTTAAAAAACTACCTATACATAAACCAATAACCAGTGCAAATAGTATTAAAAATATCATAATATATTGCATTTTTGTTAATTTTTACGCCATTTTGACCATCATCATGGTGTTCACCTTCTGCTTCCTGAAGCTGGACTTCGGCAAGATGAAGAAAAACGAGTACATAGCCGAAACAGAGGGCGACCTTAACGCAGGTGAAACCGACCTGCCGACCGACGAGGACGCATCAATCGTTGCTAACAAAAACGGCAAGGTTCGTCACCTTATTATCCCCGTTATCATTCTTATTGCCTGTTGTGTTGGCGGAATGATTTATTCGGGCTTCTATTACGATTGGGACAGCGGCACCTATGGTACAAAGGTTCAGTCTGCAAATGTTATAGAGGCATTCGCAAACTGTGACGCAGGAACCTCACTTGCAATCGGCTCAACCGTTGCGCTTATACTTGTTTCAATTTATTATATGATAACCAAGGTGGTTTCCTTTAAGGAGATAACAGGCAGCTTCACACAGGGCTTTAAAACAATGGTACCTGCCATATTAATTCTCACATTTGCCTGGAGCATTGCAGGCATTATGGGTGCAAAGGGCGGATACCTTGATGCACAGGCATTTGTTCAGACAAATATGGAAAAGATTCCTGCCACCGTGCAGTCGTTCTTCCCCGCAATATTCTTCGTTCTCGCTTGTGTAATTGCTTTCTCTACGGGAACATCTTGGGGCACTTTCGGCGTTCTCGTCCCCATTGCGGTAACCGTTCTTGGCGGCAGTGGCACTCTCGTATTTCTCACCGTTTCTGCAACCCTTGGCGGTGCGGTTTACGGCGACCACGTTTCGCCCATTTCGGACACCACAATCCTCGCATCCACGGGCGGCAACTGTAACCACGTTGACCACGTTAAAACACAGCTTCCGTATGCAACGCTTATTGCAGTGATTTCCTTCGTTTCATACATCGTTGCAGGACTGCTTTCATCCTTTGGCTCTGTCATTTCGGCGGTTGCCATGTGGGCGGTTGCACTTGTGATTTTTGCCATTGTTATAGTTGTAATCAAGGCCGCAGGCAAAAAACAGACCGCATAAAAATTTTTAGAAAAAAACGGCAATTTATCGTTTGATAGATTGCCGTTTGTTTTTTTCTGTGTTATACTAAGAATATATAGGGGGCATTTTTATGAGAGGAAACGAAATTACTGTAACAAGATGTGAAATATTAGGTGAACTGCCCGAGCTTATGAAGCTTGAAGACGGCAGGGATGTCACGCGTGATAACTGGAAAGAGCGCCGAGAGGAGCTTTATAAAACGGCGGTCGAATTGCAGTACGGCACAATGCCGCCTGCACCCGAGTTTTTAGAGATTGAACCGCTTTACGTCGATGCCGCAAAGCACTCCTCTTACAGAATAACAACGGGCAGACGTGATTTTCCCGTCAGCTTTGTAATGCGTGTTATAAATGCAAAAAATACGGACGGGGCATTGCCGCCTGTCGCGGTTGACGGCGACCTTTGCTTCCCATATTCATTCGATAAGGAATATATAAACACCTTTATAGAAAATGGCGTAACGCTTGTGCTCTTTAACCGAACAGAGCTCGTGCCCGACGTGAAAGAGTCGGGTAGAAAAGCGCCGCTTTATAACTGTTACCCCGAATACACCTTTGGCGCAATCGGCGCTTGGGCGTGGGGCTATTCGCGCTGCGTCGATGCGCTTGAAATTTTGGGCATAGCAGATATGGATAATATTGCATTTACAGGCCATAGTCGCGGAGGAAAAACAGCAATGCTTGCAGGCGTGCTGGACGAGCGCGCGGCGGTTGTCAACCCCAATGAAACCTGCGCAGGCGCATGCAGCTGCTACCGTCTGCATATGGAGGCGATAAAAGAGGACGGCACTACGGGAAGGAGCGAAACCCTGCACGACCTGTGGAACAACTTCGGCTTTTGGCTCGGCGCCGGAATGGGCGATTATGCCGAGCGCGAAGAGGACCTGCCCTTTGATGCGCATTTCTTAAAGGCAATGGTTGCGCCGCGCACACTTTTTGTGTCTGAGGCGGCAAGTGATATCTGGGCAAGTCCCGTCGGAAGCTATTACACAACCAAGGCGGCCAAGCCCGCGTTTTCGCTCCTCGGTGCAGAGGATAATCTCATTTGGTATTACCGCAGCGGTGAGCATTATCATGAAATTGAGGATGTGGAGCAGCTCGTAAATGTTATTCGTCACCGAAAATACGGCGAGCCGCTTAACGATAAATACTTTAAACCGCCCTTCAATCCTGAAGCGCTTGGCATTTAATTATGTTATGAGGTGATGGCTTGAAAGAAAAATTAAAACGGTTGGCGCCGGCAATTTCGCTTTCGTCCTTTTTGCTGCTTGCAGACGCTGTGTTTGTGGGAGTGCTTGTTTTCACAAAGCTTTTAACGTGGCAGCTCATTACCCTTTGCGGTGTGCTGTCGCTATTGCTGACGGCAGCTGTCTTTTTCCTGTCACGCAACACAAAAAAGCGTGTGCTTGTGGTGATTTCGTGTGTGCTTTCGGTGCTTCTCCTCTTTGTCGAGGCGGCAGGCTGTTATTATGCCATAATAGGAAGTGCGGCACTTAAGAAAATTACAAAGCCGCAGCAGGAATATTCAGAAATAGGCATTTACGTGCGAAATGACGATGCGGCACAAAGCCTTGCCGATATCGACGGTTATCCCATCGGCATTTTGGAAATGCAGGACCGCGCCGCAACCGACCTGGCACTGCAGGAGGTTGCAAAAGCGCACCAAAGCCCACTCGAAACCACAGGCTATGAGAGCATAGAACGCCTGATGGACGGTTTGCTTTTATCCCAAAAAGTAGATGCCATTGTGTTAAATGAGAGCTTTTTTGAGCTTTTGTCGGAAATTGAAGGTCACGAGGGTGACGGTCAAAAAATCCGCAAAATTCACACCATCCGTAGCGCGATAGAAACACCCGAGTATATTGCACCACCCGAAAATGACAACATTTTCACGGTTTATATCAGCGGAATAGACTGCTTTGGAAGCATAAAGCGCCGCAGCCGAAGCGACGTCAACATTCTCGCCACGGTAAATGCCGAAACGGGACAGGTTTTGCTCGTTTCCACGCCGCGTGATTACTTTGTGCCGCTTTCAATTTCAAACGGTCCAATACGGTAACCCGAAGACTTAATAACGTCATCAGCCCTACCAACGTACCAGAAGAAACCGTCTTCATCTTTTGAAAGTTTTACTACAAGATGCCCGTCTGATACTTTAAAAGCATAGACTTCTCTACCCTTGCGGTCATAAACCATATTATATTCAGATTTTGCTTTAATCTTTTCTATGTAATCAAGATAAGATTTATCAAAATCCTGCGTTATCTCGGCTTCGGGAAACTGATTTTGCACTTCTTGTATCGTAGGTGCGTACCATTTGAAAGTAGGATAACGCAAGGATTTATCATTTGTTTTTACAAGCCAACGGTTCATTGATTATCACCTTAACTAAATTCACAAGTTGAAAATTCATATCCATCTGCTGATAAAAACTCTCTGCTATCATCATAGTTGCTACCATAAATCTCATTAAAGTTTGGCATACTACGGTCTGGATTGATGTGAACACAAGCGTTGGGATTATCCTTGTTCCAATCAATAACACGCTTCTTGAACTCATCCCAAGTATAGATTTCACCATATTCATCATAAATAGTGAATTTGCCTGTACCATAAATAATCTTTAAATCATTAATACTATGTATTCTCTTATGAGACTGAAATAATGGCTTCCATCCACCGCTTGTTTTCGCTATATGAATCTCATATCCCCATTGTGGCAAATCTGTAAGAGTATAATCGCCACAAAACCATTCTATCGCAGCATCTTTATCTGCTGTCATCATATAAAAGTTAGTTCCCATTATGCAGATTTTCTCCTTTGTATAAAATCAATCACTGGTTCTATCTCTAACCAATTATTTACACGAATGATATTATCGTAAGCAGCATCATCAAAATTTGCGTTCCAAGGATAATTCATCAGTATGCCTTGATAATCTCCACCTATCAAATTCTTTTCGTAATCATCAATCAAAACATCACATTTAATCATTTGCTTATTCTGTGTGGTTATAAATCTCTTTCTGACATTGAGAAAAGGAAATGTTCTACAAAGAAATCTGAACTTTTTGTGAACGTTAGCTGTTTCGGTTGCAGTTACAAAATGAATCAGATGACCTTTATCGTGTAATTTCTTGATTACTTCAACACAGTTAGGCAGAATATCAATACCCTTCCACACTCTTTTATCAAGGAATATCTTATAAAAATCGTCTTTATATTCATCAGAAACATATTCTTCTATGTAATAAGACTTTATATCGTCTAACTGTAATCTCTCACCTGTATTCTCAAAGTGTACATTCAGCACACTTTGAGTTGTGGAACAAATTATGTTATCGCAATCTACCGCAATCACCATTTGCTTCCACCTACTAACATTACATTTTTCTCCTTTATTCCTCATAATCAAGAGGAACACCGTACTTTTCATTGGCAAACTTACGAGCTTCATAATCTCTCATACGCTTACGAGCAGCCTTTTTAACAAGCCACTGTTCACGCTTTGCCTTACGTTTTTCGGCAATTCTCTTTTCTTCGATTTCCTGTTTAATACGCTTTGCTTCTGCCTTCTTATCCTGAATAGGCTTTCTTACCGCCCACTTATCATAAAGGTTATTGATACCAGATGTGTTG
>CALDPI010000222.1 GCA_937912045.1 uncultured Clostridia bacterium | reverse complement strand
GTTTCATTACATCCGAGTTTATGATTTTAACATTATCATAATCGCTTAAAGTTTCATCGAGTATCGGAAGAAGACGAGTGTCGAGCTCAACAGAGATAACCTTTTTTGCTCGTTTCGCAAGCTCGACGGTTAATACTCCGATGCCAGGCCCGATTTCTATAACGCCGTAAGAGTTATTAGGCACGGCAGCGTCTGCCATATCGGGGCACACATCTGCATCGATTATAAAGTTTTGCCCCAAAGCCTTTGAAAAGGAAAACCCGTGGCGTGATAACAGGGATTTAATTTGATTTATATCTGATAGATTTTGCATAGGTATGTCACCTTTAGTTTAGACTGAAAATTGCATCCCAGGAAATAATAAAGTTTGAAATCTTTTCCGGTGATGATCCCGGGATTACAATGTATACGGAATCTTCTAAAAATGCGAGATTTGAGTGGTTTGATACAAACAAGTCTGCACCGTCAATAGTATTTGAACGGTCGTTTTTCAAATTGTAGAAAAACAATTTTTCAGAATTTCCTGCAAAGTTGCCTGCAAGAGCCAGTTTGGAACCGTCTTCACTTACAGCGAAGTCCTGTACAACGTTTACAGATATAGAGGTTCGAACACCATCGTTTGAACCGGTTTCAACATTGAACAAGGTTTTTGCAGCTGCATTGAATATGTAATTCCCACGTACTGCGTATTGGTCGGGAGAACCTGAGTATGTGCGCAACACAGCAGGCTTACCGTCTTTCATTTTACAGAGGTTGAATTCACTGCTTTCGGAATCGGAATTAGCATTCATAAAGAAACATACACTGTCGTCTATAAAGAAGAGGTGTGGTGCAGAGATATCGCTGCAGACTAATTGTTCTTTGTCGGATACTTTTGTTTTTTTGTACAAATCAAAGTCTTTACCCGGTTCATAGTTTCTGTCGGTTAAATAATAGAAACCGTCGGCTTTGGCACCTGTAAAATCTCCGGGAATTAAAATGAACGAATCGTCTACGAGACCATCGGTTCCGGACGTTACGCCCTTATTGGAAAAAACAGCTTTAAGTTCGTTTTCATCCGTGTCGAAAGCATACAGCATAGAATATGTTTTACTGTTTTTGTAGAAGTCATCTATCGAGTAGTCAACATATAAGAGGTACTCATAACCATCTTTTGAAATGTTGTTAGTTGTGAGCTTCACAAAAGCATACGGAAATTCAATTGATTCGGGATTCGTGTATACGCCATATCCTTCGGAGAAACCATCGTTTGTCAGTATGGATATATCAACGAGTCCTTTTGAATCACCGTGAGCCAAGGTTACTTTTATATTTTTTGAAGGTTTTTTCTTAGTGAATTTTTTACCGTTGTATTCGTGGAAAGTCACTGTGTTTTCACTGTTTACAGTGTAGAAAGTATCTTTGAATCCGGTTTTGAGGTACGGCACATCGGCCTCCTCGTTCTGTGTTGCCACAGACAAGAAAGCCTCGTTGCGTTGTTCAGTTGCTACGCCTAATGAATCGGTTTCGTATTTATATACAGTCGGAAGTTTGTATAAGAATGCGAAAGCGGTCACGCAGATGGTTCCGATAATAAGACCGATTGTGACGGCCCAACGGAAACTGCGCTTTTTAGGTGCCGGATTGTGTTCCACCGCAAATACCTCCGAATAGGTTTAAATGCAGACTTTTATTTTATAACAGTTGCAGAAGCGTTGGATGACGGAATGAGACCGAGGTAGTTTTTACCTGTGTTGAGTTTCATTTCCTTACCGTCTTCTGTGAGGAGCTTAACCATGTCGTTTGGTCCGCCCTTTGTCCAAGTGATGTTCTGGTATGTGCCGTTTGAAATAACAACACCTTTACCGCCTGAGAGGTTCATATCAATAGAGCCTTTTGTTCCTGCAATCATGCTGTGTGACGGGTAATAGAGAAGTATTACGTTAGCGACAGACATCTGTTTGCCGTTTTCGTCTACCATCTCACTTGTGTTCATATAGTTGTAGTAGAGGTTATCCTCTGCATTGTATTTGAAAGTGTGCTTATAGCTGGAAGAGAATGTGAAAGTAACCTCTGTACAATCTCCGGCTGTGAGCTTTGTAGCCTTTTCAAAGAAACTGAACGGAGTTGCATACTCTGTTTTTACATCAGAGCGTACGCCTGTTTTTGTAACAGCTTCTGCAAGCCACTCGCCCTTTGTGTAGGCGGTGTGCTCGGAACCGCGTCCGTTGCGGGATGAATCGCGGTCGAAATATGAAGCGGTGCCTTTGAGATTGCCCTGACCTGCGCCGTCGATATCATCATATCCGCGCGCTCTAAGGGCATCATATGCTGTAGCAGCACCGCCGAAGTGTACGAAGATGGCGTCGAGACCCTCAGCCATCTCGAGGAAGTCTATACGAGCACTTCTTGTCGGTCCTACTTTCGGGATGTTGTTTACATCAGCGTATACCCAAAGCATACGTGTAATGCCGCCTTCTACGAGACCTTCAATTGTTATGTCGGCAGAACCGAGACCCCACTGCGGTCTGGCAGCCGGAGAGTTTTCTACAACAACTGCGAGCGGGCGTTTGCCGACAGCCCCGTCAGAGATGTCGTCGAGACCTGTGAGCGGGTTTGTTTCCGCAAGCGGAGCGGGCTCGGTTGTTGTCGTTGTCGTATCAGTGTTCGGCTCCTGTTTTTTGCAGCCTGCAAATATTACAAGAGTCATAGATAAAATAAGAATTAATGCCAAAACTTTAATTGTAGATTTGCGCATTTTTACGTCCCCCTAAGTTTTAATACTGTATTATTATATACTATATATTGTGTCTATTTCAAGGCTTTAATGGACCTTTGCTCCTATTGACACTAATATCTTAATTTGATAAAATTACTGTGCTTAAAAATAAGCAGAAATATACACGTCTTCGTAGCTCAGCAGGATAGAGCGTCCGCCTCCTAAGCGGAAGGCCGTGGGTTCGAATCCCGCCGAGGACGCCAGTGCCTGCTTGTCTTTGACAAGCAGGATTATTTTTTTGACGGCGAGGTGGTTTGGTGCAGAATAATTCTCCGTACGGACAGATTCATGTAAAATATGATAACTATTCGACACAGGGCGAGCCAAGCCAACAAAATCCGGAACCACCTG
>CALDPI010000221.1 GCA_937912045.1 uncultured Clostridia bacterium | reverse complement strand
CTGGCCCCTGTTCTACACCGGTGCCTTCTACCTGCTGTTCAGCGGCCTGCTGACGATCCTGTTCGCAAAGCTGGAAAAGAAACTAGACTATTTCAGAGGTTGAGCCATGGCAATTTTAGAAGTGAACAACTTAAAGAAGGGCTTCGGCTCCACGGATGTTTTGAAGGGCGTCAGCTTCTCGCTGGAGCAGGGACAGGTACTGGCCATCATCGGCTCTTCCGGCAGCGGCAAAACGACGCTTTTGCGTTGTCTGAATTTTTTAGAAACGGCAGATTGCGGCAGCATTGTTGTCAACGGAAAGGTGTTATTTGACGCTGAAGAAAACATTGGTGTTAATGAAAAGGACAAGCTCGAATGCAGGCTGCATTTTGGACTTGTGTTTCAATCCTTCAATCTGTTTCCGCAGTATAACGTATTAAAAAACGTTATGCTTGCTCCCCTGCTGCACAAAAAAGAAAGCGAGGAGGAGATTCACGAGCATGCTCTTAAGCTGATTGAGCGTGTCGGACTTTCCGACAAGGTTGATTTTTATCCCTGTCAGCTTTCGGGTGGACAGCAGCAGCGTGTTGCAATCGCACGTGCGTTGATTTTAAAGCCTGACGTTCTCTGTTTTGACGAACCCACAAGCGCGCTCGACCCGGAGCTTACAGGCGAGGTGCTTAAGGTTATTAAGGGCCTTAAATCGTCCGACCGCACAATGATTGTCGTTACACACGAAATGGAGTTTGCTAAAAGCGTTTCCGACAGGGTAATTTTTATGGCAGACGGCGTTATTGAAGAAATCGGTACACCTGAAGAAATATTCGAAAATCCCAAATCGGAAAAGACTAGGGCATTTTTAAATGCTGCGGGTATGCTTTGATTACAAGATATTGTATAAAATAACGAATTTCATATTTTTATATACTTTCTATTGACAAAATATTACACCTTGTGATACCATTTGACTATAAATTGTTTTCTGAACTTTTGAGGGGTGCTTGTTTTGAAAGCTTTGGAAGAAAAGATTCTGTCTGAGGGCAAGGTTTGCCCCGGTAACATACTTAAAGTAGGCAGTTTTTTAAATCACCGAATAGATGCCGATTTCCTTATGGAAATGGGTGCTGAAATCAAACGCCTTTTTGAAGATGAAGACATTAATAAAATTGTGACCATTGAAGCCTCGGGAATTGCAATCGCAGTTACCGCGGCAGCTAATATGCACGTTCCGGTTGTTTTTGCAAAAAAACATCAGTCACTCAACGTCACCGGTGATGTATATTCCTCAATGGGCTATTCTTATACCCACGCAAAAAACTATCCCATCGTTATCAGCCGCGACTACCTGTCATCTGACGATAAGATATTGATTGTTGATGACTTTTTGGCACACGGCAACGCTGTCAACGGATTAATCGACATTGCAAAGCAGGCCGGCGCCGAGGTTAAGGGCGTGGCCATTGCCATTGAAAAGGGCTTCCAAAGCGGTGGCGACGAGCTCAGGGCTTCCGGCATTCGCGTTGAATCCTTGGCTATTGTTGACAGTATGAGTGATGATTCACTCACCTTCCGTAGTATGTAATTTTATTTTACATAAAGAATTTTTAAAAAGGAGTTTTTAAAATGAAAAAGTTACTCGCACTTCT
Organism: uncultured Clostridia bacterium; assembly: GCA_937912045.1. Lineage (GTDB taxonomy): Bacteria > Bacillota > Clostridia > Oscillospirales > Acutalibacteraceae > SIG589. The sequence continues at coordinate 1,814 of CALDPI010000221.1, read as the reverse complement.
TCTCGCAGCTTTGATGCTCTTCTGCTTCGTTGGCTGTGGAGAAAAAACAGACGGCGACGATGCTGCTAAGGTTCTCTCTATTGATGAAGTAGAGCTTACAGAGGCTGCAAAAATCACCGCAGTTGCAAAAGAAGATTTGAAGGTTGGCTTCATTTTCTTGCACGATTCCAACTCCACCTATGACAAGAACTTCATGGACGCTGCTGAAAAGGCTTGCGCAGACCTTGGAATCACCGCTGAGCAGATGCTCATCAAGACCGGCATCGACGAGGGCGAAGTTTGCTACACAACCGCTAAAGAGCTTGTTAACGCAGGCTGCCAGGTTATCTTCGCAGACTCTTTCGGTCACGAGCCCTATATGATTAAGGCTGCTAAGGAATTCCCGAACGTTCAGTTCTGCCATGCAACCGGTACACGTGGTAAGATTGAAGGCGTTGGCAACTATCACACTGCCTTTGCTGAAATCTACAAGGGCCGTTATCTTGCAGGTATTGCTGCAGGTATGAAGCTCAACGAAATGATTAAGGCCGGCGAATTCAAGGCTGAAGAAGCTAAGATGGGCTACGTTGGCGCATTCCCCTATGCTGAAGTTATTTCCGGCTTCACCTCTTTCTACCTTGGTGCAAAGTCTGTTTGCCCCACCGTTACTATGGACGTTCAGTATACTCAGTCCTGGTTCGACATCGAGAAAGAGAATTCTGCTGCTAAGGCTTTGATTGCTGCAGGCTGCAAGCTCATAAGCCAGCACGCTGACTCTTCAGGTGCTCCTTCTGCTTGTGAGGCTGCCGGTGTTCCCAACGTTGCTTACAACGTTGACACTTCCAACATCGGACCCAACACAGCTATCATCTCTTCCAAAATTTCTTGGGTTCCCTATATGACAATGATGCTCACGGCCGTTATGGAAGGCACCACAATCCCCTCTGACTACTGTGCAACTCTTAAGGAAGGCGCTGTTCAGCTTACAGCCCTTACCAAGAATGCTGCAGAGGGCACACAGGCTGCTATCGATGCTGCTAAGGCAAAGCTTGAAAACGATGAGCTCCGCGTATTTGATACAAAGACCTTCACCGTTGACGGCAAGGAACTCACTTCTTACCTTGCAGACGTAGTTGACCTCGGTGACTTCGTTGCTGATACTGAGGCTGTTGTTGACGGTCGCTTTATCGAATCTGAGAAGCGTTCTGCTCCTTACTTCAATGTTATCATTGATGGTATCACAGTTCCTGAAAACTAATTCGATATAATAAAAGGCGGAGTGCCTACCATTTGGTGCTCCGCCTTATTTCAATTCAGTTTTGAAAAAAGTGGCGTAAATTTTTATGCAGTTTTTTTGAAAACTGAAAAAATGGAGGTTTGCAAATGGGGTCTAAAGTTGCTATTGAACTGAAAGGTATTACCAAAACGTTTGGCAAGGTTGTTGCCAACAAGAACGTTAACCTTACAGTTAACCACGGTGAAATTTTGTCGATTCTCGGTGAAAACGGTAGCGGTAAATCAACACTTACAAAATTAATTCAAAGATTATACTATCCATCAGAAGGTACTATTTATATTGATGGTATTGATATTAGAGCTGATGAGTTCTATGAAAAACTATCAAAAGTAGAGAAGAAAGAAGATATACCTTCAACAAGTGCTCCTGCTCTTGGAGATATATATGACCTTTTTGATTATTATGTAGAAAATGGATATACTCATATAATTCATTTTCCAATCAGTTTTGCGTTAAGCGCAACGGGGTCGACAGTAAAACAGGTTTCAGAGGAATATAAGGATAAATTAAATGTTACAGTAATTGATACAAAAGCCGC
>CALDPI010000220.1 GCA_937912045.1 uncultured Clostridia bacterium | reverse complement strand
CCACTATCACAAAAGAAGGCAAACGCACCGGAATCTGCGTCTATTGCGGAGTCGAAAGAGAAGAGACTATACCGAAGCTCGACCCGCCCGAATACTATTTTGTTGAACAGCCGAAGGATATTTCGGTCCTGCCGACAAAGAATAATATCAATTTCTATATCAAACTCGGTGAGGTCGGATCCGAGGCCCCGCCCAACTGGGGACGTAATATTTACGTCTCCGCATTCCCCGTGATCGACGGCGATCCGCTTCCCAGTACGGTGAAAGAACTCCGCAAAAACATATTTCAGGAGGATGTAAGAGATCCTTTCTACCACTTGATGGGAATGGATTACGTCGCAGGCAGCGGAATATTCCCCTGCACGCTCTTCGCGAAATCCAATAGTTTTGAAGGTAAATTCGTACATTACACGGCGCAAGGCAAAACGCTCACGTGGCGCCTCGCGGTTTACGATGTGCGCGGTGGAAAAATAACCTATTCCGATCCCTTCACGATCGACTGGAACGCGAAACACACCAAGCACACCGTCGTCTGGGTTTCGGGGCAGATCAGCGACGCCGAGTATAACCTCTATTTCAAAAACAGCATCACCGCGCAGACGCTGAAATTCTTCGACGGCACATACCATTGGGAGGAATGCTCCGTCTGCGGAGCAAGGATCACGGTGCCGATGCGCCATCGCTACGTCCTCAAAAACAAGGAAGGCAACTGCAAGGGAGGCGTGGAGCATTACGAATGTAAGGACTGCGGTCACACCTTCGATATCGCCGTCGGTTATGCAGTTACGGGACATACGTTTTCTTCCGATTACAAGCATAACGACAAAAACCACTGGCAGATCTGCACGGTATGCGGCGGAGCGGGACCGGCCACTGCGCACGACCTGAAGCAAAAGGTTTTCAAAGACTGCACGAAGACGATCGTCACCACCGTATGCGAGACCTGCGGGTACGCTCACATAGAACGGTCTTCGGGCGCCGGACACAAATACACGAGCGACGGTGATTACGACGGATGGTACGGAGATTCGACACATCACTGGAAAATTTGCACGGTGTGCGGCTACGTCAATAAAGCGGAGCACTCATATAAGAACGGCGTCTGCACCGGCTGCGGTTATGATCTGCCTCAGCTTGCGATCGTCGGTGTTCCCTGTACGCACGGCACGGAGCTTACGATTCAGTTGATCTCGGATATTGACCCTACGGATAAAGCCCTCTTTGAGGCGGGCAAATGGAACGCGACGTGGTTTGACGCCAACTCTGGAAATACGGTTGGGCTTGGGAAGACGTATCCTGTGGATATTGGCGATGAAGGACATATGTTCTGGGCCGAAGTGCAGATAATCGGCGGATATGATTACAATGCCTATATGTATTCTCCGATTCATACGGTTTATCAGGACGTCAAGGGCTATCCGGCTACGTGCGTTTCCGAAGGGCTTAAAGACCACAAGGTGTGCCTCGGCTGCGGCGGAAAATTCATCAACGGCGAGCCCGCGGTAAACGTCGTTATCCCGAAGCTTACGACTCACACATACGACTACGCCTGCGATGCTGTCTGCAACGTCTGCGGCTACGTGCGCGACGTCGCGCACCATTGGTCGGATAAATACATCTACGCGATGGACGGTCACCGCCGTCAATGCACGGTCTGCGGCGCGATTTCAGGTTTGGAGCCTCACAATTTAGTTCTGACCTGGCAGACGGAGGCGGACTGCGAACACGACGGAGTCTGCGAACAAAAATGCGAATGCGGATACGCCGAAACGGATTACGTAAAGGCAAGCGGACACAGCTGGATCCACGCCGACGCCGTTCCCGCCCTGTGTGTGAACGAAGGCTTTGCCGAACACTATTACTGCGAAAACTGCTATGCGATGGCGACCGACGCGGAAGGAAAAGACAGAGTCGGGATCAAAAAACTCCTGACCCCCTTTGATCCCGAAAATCACATAGGTTCAAACAAATTCGGATTCAATAAAGACGAGCATTACACGGTCTGCGAATGCGGCGCGCATATCGAAAACGCGGCGCACACGTTCGGAGAAGACGGGCGCTGTACGGTCTGCGGCTATAAAAAGGGTTCGACCGTCAAGACCTCCGTGGACGGGCTCACAAAGCACGATATGGTGCTCCCGAACTGCGTCACGACCGGCACGAAAGCGTATTACACCGATAAGGACGGCAAAATGTATTTAAGCAGCGCCGGAATCAAGGAAGTCACGGCGGACGATCTGATCCTTCCGGTCTCCACCGTCCGTCACGTCGGCGGCGATCACGCGCATTCATCCAGCGAACACTGGATCGCCTGCGCCTGCGGCGCCGAACTGAAACACGGAGTACACACCTTCGACGACAAAGGCGTGTGCACCGTCTGCGGCTTTGCGAAAAACGGCCTGTGGTGGATCTTGATCGTCGTCGCGGCAGCAATCTGCATCGTGATACTCGTGATCATACTTTTTGTGAAGAAAAAGAAAAATGACGCTCCTCCCCCCGCTACGCCTGCTCCCGGCGGACCTGCCGGTTCCGACAACTTATCCGACGCGCGGGAAAACGAAGAGGATACAGACGACCCGAAAAAAGAATAATGTGAGAATGGTGCGCACCGGGACGTCAGCCCGATGCGCACCGTTCTATTGCAAATCAAATCGTACCTTTCAATTTCCTCTCTCAAGTTGGTTAAGCGTGAGTTTTACGCTATGTCTCCTGAATCTGCATACGCACTCCTTGAAGCAATTGCAGAGATCCACGGCTGCACAGACAAATTAAAACTGTGGGAAATGGACGCCGCCGAAGCAAAAGAGCAGGAAGAAGCTCAAGAAATCAGTGAGGAGCGGAAGGAGCGCCTTTCTCCCTTCACCTTTACGAAGTGCAACATTCAGCCAGGTGAAACCATCTATTTTAACACCGATCCGGAATTGACCTGCAAGGTCGTAGATGACAAGTACGTAGAATATAAGGGCAAGGTTTACTCTCTGTCTGCGTTGGCAACAGCACTATCTGGATCTAAGTGGGGAGTTGCCGGCCCCAGGTATTTCAAATACAAAGGTGAATGGCTAAATGATGTCCGTCGCCGTGTTACCGGGGACTAAGCCGAAGATCTGGCATAATTTTAACGAAACCTACGGGGGAAATAGTCCTGAAAATGCAAAATGCCCAGCCTGGAAATTGATCCAAGCTGGGCATTATTCTGTAAAAATGTTAGGTTTACCCTATTTTTGGGTAAAATGCAGTAAAATAATAACCGTAACTGCGTATCACAATTACGTTTATTATATGGTT
>CALDPI010000219.1 GCA_937912045.1 uncultured Clostridia bacterium | reverse complement strand
GGATATCTTCACAGGTGACACCGTATTTCCGGCGCAGCTTGTGGATCACATCCAGTCGCGATTCGATCTGCTCCAGCTCGTCAGCAGAATAGCTCAGATCATCACGCGCATCCCGCAGTTCCTCTGCAACGTCGGCGCAAATTTTTTCTACCATTTTCTGTCTGTCACAACAGCCGCACAAAAGCATTTCCAGGTCATTTGCAACCTGCGAAAGCGTGGGCAAATTTTTCATTGCGCGGTAACGCCATTTGTAATACGGCGCGTGGGCGCCGTTTAGTAAAAACACAGCCTCCCCCGCCGCGTCTGCAAAAAGCAAAAGCGCGTGCTGTGCGGCAGCCGCTTCACCGTGGGCAATGCACCGCGCATAATTATACTGTCCCGACTGTGCCATTGTGAGAAGACGCGCCGCCAGACGCTTATACCTTGTGTCCTGCGGCTCGCCGCATAGCAGAAGTTCTCGCATTTTGCTGAACTCGCCCAGCGGGTCGTGAAAAACACAGCCGTTGGTCGCCTCGGCAATGGCATATGACGGCACGCAGAGCCACTGTGACGGGGTTTTAAGCGGATTGCCGCCGAGATACCGCGCGTAAAAGCCGTTTATAGTCTGCACTCCGCGCGTGTTGCCGCCGAGGAGTGTTTTTTGGCTATCTGTGCCATGCTCTTTCAAAAGCTCGTTATATGCGCGCGAAAGCGCAACACCGATTTTCAAATCGTCCTCGTCGGTTAAAAACAGACAAAAGCCGCCGTCATAATCATGGTCGAGTGACAGCGTATCATCAAAGCCAAAGCACTCCGACCCGTGTCCGACAAGCCCTGCGGCGATGCGGTCTTCATACTGCGAAAACTGCTCTTTTATCAACTTTTTTCCAAACTGCTCATAAAGCAGTCTTGCCCTTTCAAGCCCGTTCATAGATTTCCTTTGCCCTCTTGTTTAGTTCTGCCGCCCACAAGAAAAACCCGAGCTTATCAAGCGTGGGGGCGCATTTTGAAATGGTAAAAGCGTGGTATCCATCGTGCGCGAGCGTATCGCTTGATAAAATGCTATAAGCCTTTTCGGCAAAGGCCGCAATTCTTTCGTCCTCGGGATTTATTTTGTCATAAAGCTCGCACAGGTTGCAGTATGTAACCGCCTGTTCGTTTTCCGAATTTTTGCAAGAACGGAGCACGTGCAGCGCGCGGTTATAGCAATCCTCTGCATTTTCATAATCACAAACGTCGGCATATGCCAGCGCCATATTATTATAAAGTCCTGCAAAACGGTAATCCTCCGGGGAGAGCGCGTCGGAATAGACTCGGCAAACGTGAGAGAAAATCGGCAAAGCCTTTTTTGCCCCGCCGAATGCCTTATACGTCGTGGCGGCATTGAGCATAACCGTTGCGGCGGACACGCTGTTTTCTATACCCTGTTCCTTTATTATCGAAAGTCCGCGCTCGCAAGCGCTGAGCGCCTCCAATCGATTGCCTGTGCGGCGGTGGTGACCCATAAGCTCACTGAGCATAGAGAGCTCGCCGCTCCAGTCTCCGATTTCCTCCGCTTTTTTAGTCCAGCGCTGCAAAAGCGCGCTGCCGTCGGCATTGCGCTCTCTCGAATAAAGCTCGTCCAGCTCCTTAATTATCTCCATTACGGGAATTTTATCGGTCGGTGCCGTTTTTGCCGTGTGCGAATAGGTGTCAAGCGGACAGCACTGCTCTATATAATCTTCCTTTTTTATTTCCATTCTTCCACCCTAAAACATAAAATCGGTTACGTAATATTTAGAGGATTTAATCATTTCCTTTTCGAAAACGTCAAGCCCCATTTCTTCCGCCAGAGTTTTCTTTTCACCAAACAGATTTGTGCCCAGTCCAAGACGCTCGCCCTCAATCTCACAGCCCATTGCCGCGAGGGTCGTGGGGAACATATCCATTGCGGTAAACTGTCGGTTCTTCGTGTTTTCAGTGCTGATTGCAGAGTTTATTATACAGTTATACACGCGGCGGTCGAAATCCTCCGGTACGGTACGCAGAAAATATTCGTTATTCATCGAAAGGTGGTCTCCACAGACCACAATCGTTGTGTTTTCGTAAAAATCCTGTGTTGACAGCCACGTTATAAAATCATAAAGCTGTCTGCTTGCACAGGAAAGCACGTTGTCATACTGTTCTTCTGCTGTGCGGTCACACTGTGAGCAGAGATAGCCGTCAATATGATGGGTATCAACCGTCAGCATATTGAAAACAAAGGGTTCCTCCCTTTGTGCAATTTTGGGAAGCTCGCACTTGGCATATTCGTAAAGGCGGTTATCCTCCATTCCCCACCAGGTCCAGTAATCCTTGCCGATTATACCGTCCTCCTTGGCGGTGTAAACGTCATAAATTTTGTCAATGCCGTGCTGATTATAATATCTGTCCCTGTTGGCAAAGGACGCGTCCGAGCCAACCATAAGCACCTGATAATAATCCTCATCCTCTAAAATATCGGTAATGGTGGTAACGCCCGGTAAAAACAAATCCTTTCCGTACTGGTCCTTTGCAAGAATTGCAGGGGGCTTAAGCGGTATGCCTGCCGTCTGCGCCACCATTGACGCGGCTGTCCAGTTGGCACCCGACACAACGTGAAAACCACCAATTTTGTCGGTGTGGGAGAAATTTATATTGTCCCTCGCGAGTCCGTAAAGCTCGGGCATAACCTCGAAAGCCTTTGCGCCGCCGTGCTCTGCCGACATATAGGTCGTTTCCATTGATTCAAGATAAATATATATAAGGTTGCGCTTGTTTTCCGGGAACTTTATATCCACCTCGTCGGGCGACACGTATTCGGTCACAAAAATGCCGGTGTTCTGAACGCAGAAATATATAAAATCGGTAAGCTTTGAGGTGACCGATGCGACTGTGAAAAGCGTAACGGCCAGCACAAGCGACACGATTTTTGACACTCTGCGCGAAAACGGATAAATTTTTACCTCTTTTCCATTCTTGCGCTTAATATATTTTTCCTTTTTGGGAACGAAAAAGAGAAAAAACGCCGTTGCCGCGGTGGCAAGCAAGGACGGAAGCAAGCCCCAAAGCAGATACTCATACACAAGGGTGCTCTGCACGCCCGACACCTGTGAGAAAAAGGTGTAAAGAATGGAATCAAAGCCAACGTTGCCGTATATTCGGATATACCAAATGGCCGAAAAAAACGCCGTAAAGCCTATAAACATACAGACCGAGCACAACACAGCCAAAAGCACCGGCCTTTCGCGTTTTTGTTTTTTCATTCCTTCACCACCTTTTGCATATTCACATTTTACCACACTAATTTTTATTTTACAACAGCGTACGTCAGGTTTAACCGATTGCACACCGAAAGTTAATCTTTTGTTAACATTCAGTGTGCGCTTTTCTTTTATTATTTATTCTTTTTTACAAACTGCTTGAATGCTTCATAAAGGCCTGTTGAGGCAAGGCCGGACACAAGCCCGCCCAGCACAACCTCAGGGGTGAACGTTCTCTGCAGCCAAACGTTGAGTCCCACACCGAGAACCCCCATTATGAGCGGTATAAAGCGTTTTACCTTATCCGTGGGGAAAACGTTTTTAATTATGTACCCAACGCACAGGCAGATACCGAGCACGATAAGCACAACGTAATTTTCCAAAAACTCCATAAACACACCCCCTTACAAAATTGCTAAAACTGCGCCGAGCACAGCGCCGATAACGCCCGTTATGAGCGCGGCAACCGCCACGCGTTTATAGTGATTCAGGTCAGAAGCAGGCTTTGATTCAATGTTTTCCAGCCTTTTATCCACCTTTTGCAAAAGTGCGGTGTTGTTTTCGGTCTTGTCGGCAAGCTGCTGCAGCGCCGTTGCAAGCTCACGAAGCACCTTGATTTCCTCCTTCATCTCGTCAAGCTGATGGAAGATATTTCGGTCGTTGGTTTCCAAAACGGCAATTCTCTCATCCTGTGTCACTTCGCCACCCCTAAAAGCTTTTTCCAGGTGTTATAGCCCACAACACCGTCTGCCACCAGGCCGTTTTCCCTCTGATAATTAATAACGGCCTTTTTGGTGTCGTTGCCAAACTTTCCATCGACCGCAACCGAAACCGCACTTTGAATGATTTTCACAAGGTTTTTGTTATAATATCCTACCGCGTGCTTTTTGCAAACGGCCTTGCGTGCCAGCGCCTCGCACTCGGCACCCCACACACCGTCGGCACCGTATTTAAGGCGGTACCCGTCGGCTATGGCGGCGCTTTGCCAGTGCTTTATTTTGTTTTCACCGCCGAAGCTTTCTCTCGGCTGTTGCGAATGCGAATACCAGAACGCCCTGCTGGCGCGCGTGTCTATATGCACAAAATCGTCATAAAGGCCTATGCCCAAAACGCCAATGCTTTCGGCATATTTTGCAACCTCGAGCGGTTTTACACCCGACACCACAATGTCTGCCGCCATTCCCTTGGTGTGATAGGAAGCCGCCGCACCGCCCACCGCCTTGTTGTGTGCACAACAGCGAAAGGCGCTGTTTATTACGACGGCAGCGCCAAAGTGTGTGCGGATTTTCTGCAGAACAGAAACGAGTGCGTCATCAACCTTTGCGGTCTTACAACAGCCGTTGCCCTTGCACCAGAATTCCGAAAGCATAAAGTTTTCCGAAAGTCTTGAGCTTGCGCCTTTTTTATATGTTTTTATCGCCACTATATTTCGCCTCCCAACGTGGATATTGCCGATTCTATTTTTGATATTACCTTGTTTATGTCACGCTTGTATTCACAGAAAAGCGTGTAACCCTCGCTTTCGGGCATAAGCGCCTGATATTCCGACGTGTAAGGCACGCTCACAGTATTATCGTTGCTTGCCGTCAGCGTGCGGCCTTTATATGCTTCGTGCTCTGTGCGTACACCGCCAAGCTCTACCATTCCCTTTGAAACGTTAACAAACGACTCGGTCTGCGGCGTCTGGGTACCGTTAAAGAAAACACTCAGAGAGAACGTTATCTTTTCTGTGTTTTCGGGCACAACCGTTGTTATAGCCGAATACCCCGATTCCTCGCCGTTTGCTTTTTTAAGCGTGTTGCCAAGAAACTGTCCAATTACCGCATCGTCGGCATCATAGTATATAATTCCAACGCCTGCCGCCGTAGTGTCTTCTATTGCACCTGCTAAATCAAAATATGCACTGAATGTGATTTTTTTGCCACGCAAAAAGTGTACGTTTGTTTGTGTGGGAAGAAAATCTGCAACTGCATCATTTATATAATGACCTTTTACTGTGACGTCGCCAAACGGAAAAAGATTTTTGCCTGTGACCCTGATGCTTGGCGACACGTCCTCATACGCCACAAGCGAGGGGGTAAAGGTTACGTTGTTATAAACGGTGCCGGCACTCAGATACAGGAAGAGCTGTACCGTTTTTATCCCCGTGAAGCTCTCGACGTTATTATCCTTGCTGAGCATATACGAAGAAAAGCCGTAATAAGTGTCCTCGTGCTCGCAGAAAAAGTGCAGCTTTCCAAAATCGCCTGTGGATTGAACACTGCAGACGTATATTCTCTCGGCATCGAGTGGGGTCATATTTTCCAGCGCAACGTCGCCCATTTCAAAGTCCTCTGTGCAGGTGCCGTTAAGGGTTACCGTTCCGTTTTCGTCCGCCGTTACGGTGACACCCTTTACGGTTGCGCTGTTACCGAAGGTGTACGGCAGCGGCAAAACGCTTTTGCCCTTTACTACCACGTTGAAGGTGTGGGGAACGACTGATACGTCCGGCATGGCTATAATCGCGCCGTTCTTCCTTGCAAGCAGAACAGGGGAATAATTTTGCGCTGTATAATCACGCGTCCACTCTTTTGCTTCGTTTTTCGAAATCTCTGCAGCCTCTGCCACCGCAACACCGCTTTGTGCCGTCCAGCTTTCGCTGTCAAAATGCTCGTCTGCAGGCTGAAGCGTATCATAAATTGCCTGTGTTGCCGCCGCCGCAGAGAGTGCGACCTCTTTTGCGCTTTCCGCCGCCTGCACGCTCTCCTTTGCCGATGCCGCCGCATCTGCCGCCGAGGCGATAAGCTCGGATAAGCCGTTTATGTAGTGCGGGTCATCGGGGTCGGTGGAAATCTCCTCGGGCGCAGGGCGCACGCGCATATTAACATCAATGCGGTATACCGTCTTTCCGCTCTCCCCGTTTGAGAGGAATATATAAGCCGTAATGTTGTGCGGCTCATTTAAGAGGCTGTTTGGTATTTGAACGGTGGTAACCCCGTCAGTCGTTGTGCCCACAACAAGCAAAAGCTCTGACGTGTTTGCATTTTTAAAATGAAATTCCACCGCCGCAGGAAGTGAAAGTCCTGTGATTTTCAGGTGCTGACCGTAATCATACTGGGTGACCGTCGGCACCCTGTCGGCAAAGCCGTTTTTAAAATTTATAGGTATATATTTAATCTCCATTTTTTCTCCCTTTGCTTCCGAGAGGCTTGAAAACGGAAGCGCTTTTTGATATACTGTTTTGTGTTTCAACTGCAAATTATCACCATAAAAACACTTTCCTGTTTTGTCAAGGAGAAAAATTATGAACGAAATTTTTGAAAGAGAATATTATCTTCGCACGTCGGATTTTGACAAAAACCGTCGACTTTTGCCGTCATCCCTGCTTGATTTGTTTCAGGACGTGGCAGGCGCACACGCCAAGGTGCTTGGCTGTGGGTATGACAGCCTTATAAAGCGCTCGCTTGTGTGGGTGCTGGTACGCGTGCGCTACACACTTCTTTCGGACGTGCCGATGTTTTCCAAAATTACGGTTCGCACCTGGCCGCTGCCGCCAACAAGGCTCGGCTACACGCGTGAATATGAAATTTTAAATGCAGAGGGCACAGCCATATGCAAGGGCTCGTCCGAGTGGGTGCTGATGGATATAAACACCCGTCACCTCGCCACCGCAGAGGATATCTATAACCTTGAACACTTTCACGAGGTTAAAAACTTTCCAGGCCGCGCCGTGCGCACCGGCCGCTTTACGCCCGACGGTGCACCGTATGACGTATGCCCCCGTTTTTCACATATTGATATGAACGGCCACGTTAACAACACAAAGTATATGAACTTCGTGCTCGATGCGGCACCCCCGGCCGATACAGACAGAATCCGCACCGTGCAGATTGACTATCGCAAGGAGGTACTGCCGAACGACACCGTTTCGGTGCTGTCACTTAGGGAGGGTCAGGTGCTCTCCGCACGCGGCGAGGACAAGAACGGCAACGTTATGTTCGCAGCGCAGGTGGAATTTTATTAAACGCGTGTATAAAATCTCCTTTTTCGGAAAAACTTTCTTCGAAAGGGGATTTTTATTATGCCAGTAAACTTTAAAGACAGCAAAACAAAGGAAAACCTTATGCGCGCCTTTGCAGGCGAAAGTCAGGCCCGCAACCGCTACACCTTCGCGGCAGAGCAGGCGGCAGCACAAAAGCTCTACGTTGTTGAGGCGGTTTTCAAATTCACCGCCGAGCAGGAAATGGCGCATGCCAAGGTGTTTTATGACAAGCTGCACGAATGCACGGGCGAGAGCATCACTGTCGACGGCTCCTACCCTGTTGACATCACAAACTCGGTAATAGAGCTGCTTGAAAAGGCAGAGCATAACGAGCTTGAGGAATATGAGGACGCCTATAAAAGCTTTGCCGACACGGCAGAGGAGGAGGGCTTTTTGCCCGTTTCCAACCTGTTCCGTCAGATTGGCGCGATAGAAAAAACCCACGCAGAGCGTTTTGCCACCCTCGCAAAGCTGCTGCGCGAGGACAAGCTTTTTGTGGCAGACGCAAAAACCGAATGGATGTGTCTTAACTGCGGCAATGTGATAAACACGGTAGAGGCACCGCCCATCTGCCCCGTCTGCAGTCACGACAGGGGCTTCTTTATCCGTCTTGAGCTCGCACCCTACACCTCAAAATAAATGAAAACCCCGACCGAGCCGTCGGGGTTTTAACTTTAAAAGGGGTTGACTTTGCCTTTTATAAGTTATACAATAAAATGTAACGAATTAATGCAGTTTGGAGGAACTGATTATGTATAAAAACATTGATACAACCTGTGTTCAAGGCGGATACACCGCGGAAAACGGCGGTCCCCGTCAGGTGCCGATTATTCAGAGCACCACCTTTAAATATGCCACAAGCGAGGCTATGGCAAAGCTGTTTGATTTAGAGGCATCGGGCTATTTCTATTCCCGTCTGCAGAACCCCACCTGCGACACCGTCGCGGCCAAGATTTGTGAGCTTGAGGGCGGCACCGCCGCAATGCTCACCTCCTCCTGTCAGGCGGCAAACCTTTTTTCTATATTTAACATTGCACACTGCGGAGACCACGTAATTTCAAGCAGTGAAATTTACGGCGGCACCTTTAACCTCTTCAACGTTACAATGAAAAAGATGGGCATTGATTTCACCTTTGTTTCCCCCGATGCGAGCGAGGAGGAATTACAAGCCGCATTCCGCGAAAACACAAAGGCTGTCTTTGGTGAGACCATCTCTAACCCGTCACTTTCCGTGCTGGATATCGAGCGCTTTGCCAAGGTTGCACATAAAAACGGCGTTCCGCTTATTATCGACAACACCTTTGCAACCCCCGTCGGCTGCCGCCCGATTGAATGGGGCGCAGACATTGTAACCCATTCCACCACAAAATATATGGACGGTCACGGCTCGGCTGTTGGCGGCTGTATTGTTGATTCGGGCAAATTTGACTGGACGGCACACGCCGAAAAATATCCCGGTCTTTGCACACCCGATGACAGTTATCACGGCATCGTCTATACCGAACGCTTCGGTCTTGAGGGCGCATTTATAACCAAGGCCACCGCACAGCTTATGCGCGACCTCGGTTCAACACAGTCCCCCCAGAGCGCATATCTTTTGAACCTCGGTCTTGAGAGTCTGCATCTGCGTATGAAAAAGCACTGCGAAAACGGTATGGCCGTTGCAAAGTGGCTCCAGAACAACGAAAAGATTGCCTGGGTCAACTACCCCGATTTAGAGGGCAATAAATACTATGACGTTGCACAGAAGTATCTTCCAAACGGCAGCTGCGGTGTTGTCAGCTTCGGCGTAAAGGGCGGTCGAAAAGCGGCTGAGAAATTTATGAGCGAGCTTAAAATCATCGCCATTGAAACCCACGTTGCCGACGCACGCTCCTGCTGCTTGCACCCTGCAAGCGCAACCCACCGCCAGATGACCGACGAGGAACTCGCAGCAGCAGGTGTATCGCCCGACTTAATCCGCCTCTCTTGCGGAATTGAGGGTGCAGAAGACCTCATTGCCGACATCGAAAACGCACTCAAAAATATCTGATAGGAAGAAAAAATATGCCTATTAAAATTCCAAACGAGCTTCCCGCGACCAAAACGCTCACCGAGGAAAACATTTTTGTAATGACCGAAACGCGCGCGCTTTCGCAGGATATTCGTCCGCTCAAAATTCTTGTTCTCAACCTGATGCCCACAAAAATCGACACCGAAACACAGCTTTGCCGTCTGCTCGGCAACACGCCTCTTCAGGTCGATTTGACGCTTATGAACACAAGCTCATACCGTTCAAAAAACATCGCAAAAGCGCATCTTGAAACCTTTTACGTCAATTTTGAGGATATAAAGCACAAACACTTCGACGGCTTTATCATCACAGGCGCACCCGTTGAGCAGCTCGATTTTTCACAGGTTGATTATTGGGAAGAGCTTAAAGAAATTATGGAGTGGAGCAAAACCCACGCGCACAGCACCCTGCACATCTGCTGGGGCGCACAGGCGGGGCTTTTCTACCATTTCGGCATAAACAAGCACCTGCTGCCCAAAAAGCTTTCGGGTGTTTACCGTCACCACGTCTGCCGTGAAAAGATTCAGCTTTTCCGCGGCTTTGACGACGAGTTTATGATTCCGCACTCGCGCAACACCACCATTCTGCGCGAGGATATTGAAGCGAACGACCAACTTATGCTGCTTGCCGTCAGCGACAAGGCAGGCGTTTACGCCGTTCAAAATCAGGACGGCAGTCAGGTTTTCATCACAGGTCACTCGGAATACGACCCCTACACGCTTGACCGCGAGTACAGACGCGATATTGCCGCAGGAATAAACCCCGAGCCACCCGAAAACTATTACCGCGACGGCAACCCCGACAACCCACCCGTTGTAACCTGGCGTTCGTCGGCAAACCTTTTGTTTTCAAACTGGCTTAACTACTACGTTTATCAGACAACCCCCTACGACATTGACGAAATCGAACAATAGATAAAAACCGTCCGCTTATACGGACGGTTTTTTATTGAAAAAATGTAAAAAATTGGGTATAATATTAAAAAGCGACTTTGGAGGAAATATGGACCTTTATATCAAACCCGCACAAAAAAGTGACGAAACCGCGCTCAAACGGCTTTTCCTTAATTCGTTTGACGATACCCTTGGTTTTGTTAATATGTTTTTCTCGCACCATTTTAACCCCGATTGCACCCTCTGCGCCTATAGTGGCGACCGCATTGTTGGTGAAGCGCATCTTCTCCCCTGTAAAATAGGCGGCACTGACGCATTTTACGCATACGGGATTTGTGTTGATGCTGAGCTTCGCGGTAACGGCATCGGCAAACAGATTATGTGTGCAATTAAGGATTTCGGCGAAAAGCAGAACGCCGCGATAGTTTTGCACCCTGAAAACGCGGACCTCTTTGCGTTTTACGAAAACGCGGGATTTTACCCTTGCGGTGAATGGTGTTTTGAAAATCACACAACCACCGCCCCTCCCGCTGCACTTCTGCCCTGCTCCGCCACGGAATATAACGAAATCCGCAACAAGCATTTTTTGAATGCACTTGTCTGGGACGAGGCCTCGGTAGAATATGCGCTGACGCAAGAAACGTTTTTCGGAGTTTCTGCTTACAAGGTTGAAACCGATTCCCGTACAGACATAGTCCTTTGCGGCAAGGACGCAGACGGCGCGTTTATAAAGGAAACCACCGCAAGTGAAAAAACGCTACCCGCTATTGTTTCGGCGGTTGCCAAAAAGTATGCATGTGCCGACGTGCGTGTGCTGCTGCCCGGCGGCAACGGTGAAAAAGTGATTTGCGGCTACGGCTTTAATGCACCTAAAAACATTTATATGAATTTACTTTTAGATTAAAAAAGCGCCCAATGGGCGCTTTTTTAATCTATCGGGATTTCGATATATGAATCTTTAAGCATTACGGTGTTAATAGCCGTTTTTGTGTTTGTCTGTGCCGAGAACAAACCCTTATTATTGGTATGACGGACATAATGCGGAAAAGCAGATGATGAAATATCTATGCGTAGTTTTTCGCCTTTTTTAATTACGAAAGCGTGTTCATCAAATGAAAAATCCATATATATTTCGGTGTTTGGAACATAAGCGTCACTAAAATTGGATATTTGATTTATATCATCTCGAAGACCGAAGTCGCCCTCTTCTTTGCAAAGACTTATGCGAATATAAAAACAGGTGTCTTCACAATTTGATTTTACCTTTAATTTTGCTTTCATTTTTCCTTTTACGAAGGTGTCCTCTGAAAACGCGTTTGTGTATAGCGTGATTATATCGTTACGTGAATTTGGTTTGTCTTGCCACGCACTACCTCCGAAATTAGTTGACAAACCGCCGTTAAACGTCGCAGGGTTTTGGGGATTGTACTCATACGATACCGCCTTATCTCCCAAAACAAATTTTATACATTGCTCTGTTTCGGCAAAATCGTCACAACACCAACAATTATCAAACAATTTATAATACGTTACCTTTTGCTTTTCAAAAGGCGGTTCACACTTGCCGAGCACAGAATCAAACCACTTTATAGAATTAGGCACAATATTTTCTTCTATATGTCCGTTTTCGAATTCTATTGGTTGCCCCTCTCCTGTTCGGCTGTGGTCAAACGGATGAACAATTAACGAGGATTTTGATTTTGTGTCACTATCTAATGAATTCCACATGTCAAAAATTCCGCCCGTGTATAAATCGTAAAATCCGGTAACAAGCAAAATCGGAATGTTTGCGTGCTTTATGGCGTTATGCGCTTCTCCGCCGCCATAGCGTGTTTTCCAAAATGCATCGTTCCTATTTGGGTGTTTTAATATTTCATCAAAATCTTCTGCCGCCTCTTGGAAAACGGTTTTTGATAAATCTAAAAGCGGCAACATATTGAAACTTTCGGTAGTAAAATTCTTTTCCTTTATGCTTTTTTGCTTATACATACTCATAATGTACCAGCCACCGTGAAGTCCCATTTTGTAAAATCCGTTGCGATAATTACAGTTATATCTTTCACAGTCCTGCACCTGTAAAACTGCGCCCTTGATATCTTCTGCGAACGGCGCAGTTACAAAATGAACAGACGACGTGTAACTTCTGCCGAAAAGAAAAAGTTCGCCGTTATAAAAGGGTTGTTTCCTTATCCATTCCTGCAAAAAAAGGCTGTCTTCCCTTTCGTTTATATAAGGAATACAGTCGCCTGTGCTTTTTCCTCTACCGCGACAATGCCCGAAAACAACCGCATAGCCATTTTCGTTCCATTCTTTATATTCGTCTAACTTGTTTTGACAAATTTCTTCTTCACTCAAAAACTCTTCTTCGTCAACGTACGGTGAACGCATAATAACAGTTGGGAAAACACCGCTTTTCTGCGGCAAAGATACTACCGTGAAAAGTTCCGCACCGTCAACATTTAAATATTCGAAAAACGAATAACCCATAAGACGACCTACCTTTTATTTTATAAGCCAATAATACCATACAACTAAAATAATTTCAATGCAAAAACCGAGGGTGTTTAACCCTCGGTTTTAACCTTTATATTTCTTTCGTGTTGCCATTCCGCCGCGGATATGGCGCTCGCTTTTGTTGCGTTCGAGCACCTTTTTCACCTCACTGTATAGCTGCGGCTGCTGCACAAGCAGCTTGGAGGTAACGTCCTTATGCACCGTCGATTTTGATATGTTAAACTTTCCTGCGGCGGCGCGCACCGTCGCTCCCGTCTGCACTATGTATTCACCCAGCATTGCCGCACGGTCATTAACGTCAATGTTCATATACGCTCAACTCCTCTGTCATATATTTAAACTTATGAGAGATGAGCGTTTTTTATTACAAAAAGGACGGCTTTCGCCGTCCTTTTCATTTAATCGTTATTAACCTTTTTCTTTTTCCTTTTAACTGCAAACGCGGTGCCGCCGCTTACAAACAGGAGTGCAAACCACAAATTAAGATTTGTTGCCTCGCCCGTTTTGGGTATTGTCGGGGTGACGGGTGGCTGTTCTTGCTTTTGCTCCTCCTTGGGTTCTTCTTTAGGCTCTTCTTTGGGTTCTTCTGTTGGAATTGGTGTATAGACGTTTGTAAAGACAATCTCGTCCACCTTTTCGCCCGTTGCCGCGTTTGTTATCACGCGGTCTGCTTCATAGAGCTGACCCTCACCGTCGTCGGCAATCGTAATTGCAATGTTATACACAGTAGTATCGTTTGTGACGCGCTCTGCCTTGGTGTTTTCGTCCTCTTTAACGACGAAATAGAACGTTCCGACACTGTCAAACGGACCTGAGAAAGCAAACGTGCCGTCTGCCTTATTCATTTGCTCTGCAGGCTGTGCGTTTTGGTCAACCCTGAACTCGCTGTCTGCAAGGAAAAGCAAGAACTTAAATTCGTCTGCCAACAGCGCTCTGTTTTCAAGCTTCTTTTTGCCTGCCACAATTACGGGTGCCGCCTTTGCTTCGTAAAGGTTTTCAAACACAACAGAGCTCGCAGGAACGATAACTGTCTGCTCTGCACCCTGCTGGTCAAGCTCTACCGTCTTTTTGAAGATTTCGGTTGTAACGTCAAGCTTTCCGCTGTGGTTGTCAGTTGCAGCAACAATGAGCCTATATTCGCTCTTATCATAGGTTATGCCGCCCTTGTTCCCCGGCACCTCCTTGATTACGAAATAACGGGCGCCCTGCGCTTCAAACTCAATCTGTGAAAAATCAATTCCGCCTGTTTTGTTGTTTTTAACCTTTTCGTTAAGACCGTTTGCAAGAACGGTTTCAAAATCGCGCTCGGTTTCGGTGATGGAGAATTCGAACTCGCCATCGCCCAGCACTCGGCCTGTAAGCTCCTTTGTGCTGTGAATGGAGTGCTGCACCTTTTCGGGCTTGTATGCATTGTTAAATATAATATCAGTCGAATTATCGCTGCTCTTTACAATGCTCTCTGCCGCCACAAGCGCGCCGCCGTTATTGGTAACCTCCACCTTAACGATATAGGTGTTTTCGGCATATTCTATTCCGCCTGCAACGCCCTTTAGCTCCTCAAGCTTGTAATAATGCGTTCCCTCGGCATCATAATGAATCGGGGAGAAGGCAAAGCCTGCAACGTTTGCCACCGCGGGTCCGTTTTCGGCTTCGAGCACCAACGCATTCTGCTTTGCGGCGCCGTTTTCATCGGCAACCTCTGTCAGACGGAACCTGAATTCGCTGTTGAGCATCGGTCTACCCGTAAGGGTTTTGCGTCCGTCTATTGTGTGCTGTGTCGGGTCGGGAACGGGAAGCTTTGGTGTGTTTGTGAACACAAGCTCATTCACATCGCCCGCCGCAACCGAAACGCTGCCGCCGGAAACTACGTTGCCGTCAAGTCTGATTTCGGTGAGGTCATAGCTTTGGTGTGCCACCTCGGTCACGGTATAGCTGCCTGCCGCAAGACCGATAATATACACCGTTTCGTCGGCCGCAAGTGTTACTGTGCCGTTTGCCGCAATCGCGCTGCGCGAGGCCTCTGTGCCGTCGGCGTTCAGTCTTACGACCTGTGCGGCAGAAATATCGCCTGAAACGGTAAAGGTGAAGCTGTTTTCAGCACCCTCTGCAACGGCTGAAAGCCTCTTTGTAAGGCTTATTCCCGTCGCCGCCGTTACGTTAAGACGTCCGTTATTGCCCTGTGTAGAATAGGTGTAATAATCGTCATTCTCCGCTATGATAAACGGATGGTCGCTGTAGCCCATTGTGGCAGTTTTGTTCTCCGCCTTTTGCGTGTTTTCAAAATCGTAATAACGGTGAACGGTGCCCTTCGGGATTGACCAGGTGTTACCGTCCTCTGCCACCGAAAGTGCAAGCGACTCGGCGGTCAGGGGCTCGTAATGGGTGTGGGCACGCACCGTGCCGTTGGTCAGCTTTTCATATACGGTGTACTGTCTGTAATAGCTGCCGCCTCCTGTCGGCTTGTTGCCCTTATACAGTGTGCCGTTTTGGTCCGCATAAACGAAGGTCTTTTCGGTAAAGTAATAGCGCTCGTTATCTAAAGACGGCTCAAAATGGCTGTACGTGTTTTGTGTGGTATCCTCGTGTGATGCGTTCCACTTGTTTGTATAGAGTGTTCTTTCGTTTGTAATATCGGCAATGTTCCAGTCGTAAATGCCCTTTTTAAGTCCTGCCTCATAAAGCAGACGAACAGGTGCCGCGGCCGCATCGTCCGAAAGCACAAGGTCTGTGACCTCTGTTATGTTGCCGTCGGAATCAACGTTAACAGTAACCTCATAGGTAACGGTGGGTATGAGCGATGCCGGAAGCTTCCAGGTCAGAATGCTCTCACCTGTGGATATTTCGGTTGCAATGCGCACCGTCATATACATCATATCTGTGTTGGAGATTCCGTCCAAATCTCTGGTATCGCCCAAAAAGCCGTAGGATTTAATGATGTGGGTTGCGCCCTCTGCCGCAACAACGTCGGCTATCTGCCCATCGGTCATTCCCTCGTGCCAGAAATCAAGATAATTGCCCTGCGAATCTGCGAACCAACCAATGTAGTGACTGAATTCGGTGTCATTTTTGTAGTATAACTGCTTGTGGTTATATGCGTTGGCAACAAGTGCCTGTGCCACGTCTGTGTCAGCAATGCCCAGCCTCTCCTTAACAGAGCCTATAAAGCTGTGGCCCATTGCGGTGGGAGCTTCTATCGTGCCGAGCTGCGAGCCGTTATTACCAATGGCGTTTGCCATTGCGGCACCTGAGAACAGCCGGTCACCAACCACAATTCCCTTTACATCCTTAACCTGCATAAGTGTGCCGATTTTGTCCACAAAGGTCAGATATCCGTCGTGGTCGTGGTCAAACTCAACGTAGGTCGGATAATATTTGGACTGGATTATGATTTCTTCAACTATAGCATCAAAAGCATCTGCAAAGTTTTCATCACTTGTGGCGGGGAAATATTCATCAACGTAAAGCTTATCCGCCGCTGCGAGTCTTGCCGCGCCCTGTGCGGCATTTTTTACAGTGTAGTATTGATAATTGTTCCAGCCACCTACACTGTAACGGTAAACGTTTACCGTTTCGTCATTCAAAAAGTCGGTCCACATTTCAGCAACGTTTGTGCTGCCGCCGCGGTTGTCGGGGTCCATAACGCTGAGCGCCTCGGGCAGACGTGTAACCTCCTCGCCGTATGCCAGGGTGTAGAAGAGGGCATCGCCATAGTGCGCCGCTATCTGCTTTTTGGCATAGGCCGCGGTCAGCATTGTTGTGAAAGCAATGGTGTCGCGGTGGGTGTGCTCGCCCGTGCTTCCGCCGAAATCGTGCATTGTGCTGTTGCCAAGGTTGCTTCCGTTTCCGTCATAATCGCTGTTGGCAAGGGTCGGCTCACCGTCCGACATAAGCACCATTATAGGCAGTCTTTCGGTTCCTGCCTGAACACCGCTCTCAACAATCGGGTCGGCCGCCAAAAATACGTTCATCGCCTCATAAATTCCGTCCTGCATAAAGGTACCTGTTGCGGTCATCTTGCTGCCTGTAACAGCGCCGTTTGTGCCCGAAACACCGCTTGCAACCTCAATGCCGTAATCTGCATTTCTGCCGTAATCAATCGACACAAGATATTCGCCGTTTTGCTTTATATTATAAATGTCTAAGGGTAATATGGTTTCGGTTGCTCCGTCCGCTACAGAAAAGCTCTGGTTGACGTTGCCTGCATAAAGGACAACGCCAATGCGGTTGTTTTTGTTTAATTTAAGGAGTCGGTCAATGGCACTGTTTGCCGCGGTTACAAGCTCATCAACCGCGCTCTGCCCGTTATCGTCGTTGCTGCGCATAGAGCTTGACATATCCAAAACCAAAACCGTATCGGTGGGAATAGTGGAATATCCCGTTATCTGCTTGTTGGAGGATATTGCCGAAAGCGCAACCAAAAAGTTATCGCCCGTGTCGTTAACCGAAAAGGTTTTGCCGTTGTATTTCGCACGTGTCAGCTCGGCAGGAATATCGCCCGGCGTAAAAACCGATTTGTCGGTCCATACGGCACCTGCATAATCTGTGGAGAGCGCAACGTTTTGCGGATGATTTTGCTGCACCCCAAAATAGTTCTTCCACTGGTCAAGCGTGTGTGGGTCGGTCTCTCTTGCATAGGGGTTGCTGCCCACCGACGCGCCGCGCGCAGCAAGCGGTATATATGTTATGAGTAGTGCAACGCACAGGAATATGCTCATAAGCTTTTTTGTAAGTTTTCTCTTTGTCATTCTTCTTTCTCCTTTACTAAGTCTTGTTTTGTGGGCAGATACATATTCCTATAAAGTCGTCTCCGTGCTTGTAAAACTCGCATTCGGCGCATTCCGTGTATCTGTTCGGTCTGCCTTTGTAGTTCTTGCAGCCGTCCTGCATCTTGGTCACAAACGGAAAACCGTCGGCCGTGTGTTTTGGGTCCTTCAAAAAATCGGGGTAAATCGGCATTGGTTCAATCTCTTTGTTCTGCCTTTCGAAATCCTCGTAATACCCATAAAATATTTCGAAGCTTTCACCAAATACCAAAAGCTTTTTGAAAAGGTCTCCCTCTTTATGCGCAGGCGCCTTTACATCCTTTCCTAAAAGGGTGTTTATCATAGCGTCTCCTTTCGGCATAAAAAATCTGCCATACTGATTTTACAACATCAGCATAGCAGAATTCGGTCGTTATTTGTATTACCAAAAAACACCTTTTAAGGTCATATTTTTTGGCACTTCGGAAAAATTTATATATCTTTTCTTGGTGTTTTTGCTGAATTGGACCAAAATTTACTTGGTAGAATC
>CALDPI010000218.1 GCA_937912045.1 uncultured Clostridia bacterium | reverse complement strand
CCACGAAGCGTTGATCCAGCAGCAAAGCGCGGACGTGCAGTTCGATACTGTGACGCAGATTCTGCGGGCCGGCTACAAGGCCAACGACAGGGTGCTGCGGGCGGCACAGGTTATCGTCTCCGTTCCGGAGCAGTAGCATCGGGTGCCCGGGACCGTCATGGCCCCGGGCACCCTTTTTCTTTTCGCAGTGCACGTCCTGTCCTTAACTCAGCGGGTTCCGGACAGGAGCAGGAATTTATGGAAGGGGACTCCAATTGGCTAGTCAGGATTGGGTCGATAAGGATTTTTACAAGATTCTGGGTGTCCCCAAGGACGCGTCGGAAGCCGATATCAAGAAGGCCTATCGGAAGCTGGCGCGCAAGTACCATCCCGATAACTATGCCGATAACCCCATTGCCGATTTGGCAGCTGAAAAAATGCAGGAAATAAACGACGCATATGATAAAATAATGAATCAGCGCCGCACACGCGGTAAAAATGGGGGCGGTGCATACAACACCGCCGGCTCGTCATTCCCCGATATACGCAATCTCATAGCGGCAGGACGTTATGAGGAGGCGCAGGAGCTGCTTGACGGCATTCCCACCGCCAACCGCAACGCAGAATGGCATTTTTTAAACGGCTCTGTCCTTTATAAGCGCGGCTGGTTTGACGGTGCATACAGCGATTTTGCAACTGCCTGCCGAATGGACCCGACAAACCCCGAATATCGCGAGGCGTTCAACCGTATCCAGCGTCAGACGGGCGGCGGCTATCACAACCCTTACGGCAGCTCTGCCAATATGGGCGGTTGCAGCACCTGCGACGTTTGTCAGGGACTTATCTGCGCAGACTGCTGCTGCGAGTGCATGGGCGGCGACTTCATTCGTTGCTGCTAATTTCTGTTTTCAGGTGATAATATGAAAAAAACGGGATATATAACCTTTTCAGCAATGATGGGCGCGCTGTCCGTCGTTTTAATGCTGGTGTCATATTTCCCATACCTTACATACACGGTGCCTGCCTTTGCCGCCCTCTTTATAATGGTGGTGGTGATTGAATGCGGCACCAAATGGGCAACCTTTTCGTATATCTGTGCGGCGGTTATCTCGCTTCTCACGGCCGAGCCGGAGGCGGCTTTGCTTTTTCTTTGCTTCTTCGGATATTATCCGATAATAAAGGTGCCGCTTGAACGGATAAAATCAAAGGTGTTGCGCATCACACTAAAGGCTCTGCTATTTAACGGCACAATACTTTTAATATACCTTGTAATTATGCGAATTCTCGGCATAGACGATGGTTTTTCGGGCGGCGCACAGTATATGGCTTATCTGACCCTCGCCCTTGCAAACGGTGTTTTCTGGGTTTACGATTTTGAGCTTTTGCGCCTGTCGGATTGGTATTTCTATAAATTTCACAACACAGTATCAAGATTTCTAAAAAAATAACGGTGAACAAATGGGTAAGAGGATAGTGGTAATCGGCGGCGGTGCCGCAGGACTTATGGCGGCAGGCTTTGCCGCAGAATGTGGCAACAGCGTCACAGTAATTGAATCACAGCCGCGCCCTGCCAGAAAGGTTATGATAACGGGCAAGGGCCGCTGTAACGTCACCAACAATACGGATATAAACGGCCTTATAAAAGCGGCAGGTAAAAACGGAAAGTTTTTGTTTTCCGCATTTTCAGAGTTTTCCGCCGAGGACACAATGGACTTTTTTGAAAAAAGAGGTGTTCCGCTTAAAACCGAACGCGGCAACCGCGTTTTTCCTGTGTCAGATAAGTCGGTGGACATTGTCGATGCGCTCGTTAACTTTGCAAAGAGCGGTGCCGAAATCATAACCGCTAAAGCAGGGAGCATAGACGTAAAAAACGGCGCTGTCTGCGGTGTTTTCTTGGGAAACGGCGATTACATAGAGTGCGACGGTGTCATACTTGCAACAGGCGGACTTTCATATCCTCTTACAGGCTCAACGGGTGACGGTTACCGTATGGCGAGTGAGCTTGGCCATACCGTAACAGAGCTTTCACCCTCGCTTGTGGGACTGGAATGCAGAGAGGGCTTTTGCACAAGACTGCAGGGACTTTCGCTTAAAAACGTGGCAATAGAGGTTTATAAAAACGGTGGCAAAAAGTCTGTATATAAGGATTTTGGTGAGCTGCTTTTCACCCACTTTGGCATATCGGGTCCCACGGTTTTGAGCGCATCTATGCTAATGCGCGATTTAAAAAATGCAGACTATACCGTCTGTATTGATTTAAAGCCTGCACTTGACGAGGCCGCGCTCGATGCACGCATATTGCGCGATTTCAGTGAAAATGCCAATAAAAACTTTATAAACAGTCTGGATGCGCTGCTGCCTAAAAAGCTCGTCCCCGTGGTTGTGTCACTTTCAAAAATTCCACCCGAGAGAAAGGTTAATCAAATCACAGCCGCAGAGCGTGCAGCACTTCTTTCGGTCCTCAAAAGGCTTACACTCAAGGTGACGGCCCTCCGCCCGATAGAAGAGGCTGTGGTGACCGCAGGCGGCATCTCCTTAAAAGAGGTTGACCCGCGCACAATGCATTCAAAATTGGTAAAGGGTCTCGCTTTCGCAGGCGAAATACTCGACCTTGATGCCTGTACGGGCGGCTTTAATCTTCAAATTGCATTTTCAACCGGTGTAGTTGCCGGAAAAAACATATAAGTTGAGGGGTTTATTATGATTTCAATAGCAATCGACGGACCTGCAGGCGCAGGTAAAAGCACAATAGCAAAAACCGTATCGCGTGAGCTTGGCTATATCTACGTCGATACAGGCGCGCTTTATCGCACCGTGTCGCTCAAGTTTTCACGCGCAGGCGCCACACCCGAAAAAATAGAAAACGTTGAGGAAATTCTGTCCTCGCTTTCGGTTAATATAGAGTTTAAAAACGGCGAACAGCGAATGCTGCTCGACGGGGTTGACGTTACAGACAGCATTCGCACACCCGAGGTTTCGATGATGGCATCTGCCGTGTCGGCCATTCCTGCTGTGCGTGCTTTTCTGCTCGAAACACAGCGTCGTCTGGCCAGGGAAAACAACGTCATTATGGACGGTAGAGATATAGGCACCGTCGTCCTGCCCGACGCACAGATTAAAATTTTCCTCACAGCCTCCCCCGAAGCGCGTGCTGACCGCAGATATAAAGAGCTTATAGAAAAGGGCATGGACGTCAAATTTGAGGACGTTTTGAGCGATATCATAAAACGCGACCATAACGATTCCACACGTGCCGTTGCACCGCTTAAGCCGGCAGAGGATTCCATATACGTAGATACTTCGGGCAACACTCTCGAGCAGTCGGTTGCAGAGCTTAAAGGCATAATTGAAAGGGAGCTTGAAAATGTCGCGGTTTTATAAGGCTGTTAAGGCGTTTATTACCCCCATCGCCAAGATTATGTTCCGTGTAAAAATCGTCGGGGAAGAGAATATCCCCTCGGACAAACCCTTTATGCTTTGCTGCAACCACACCTCAATGCTGGACGTTGTGCTGCTTATAGCTTTTTGCCCGCGCAGTATCTGCTTTATGGCAAAAAAGGAAATTTTCAAGGTGCCGTTGCTTGCGGCAATTTTCAGAAAAATGGGCGCTTTTCCCGTTGACCGCGGCGGCAGGGATATAGCCTCAATCCGTCATTCTATGGCGGTTATCAAAAACGGCGACGTTCTCGGCATTTTCCCTGAGGGCAAGCGTTATCGCACAGGCCCAATGCGTGAGGTTAAAACAGGCTGTGCCTTTATTGCGGCAAAAACAGGTGCCGACGTGCTGCCTGGGTCGATTTATAAAGAGGGGAGATCAAATCCCTTCCGAAAGGTTACGCTTCGCTTTGGCGAAATAATTGAAAACAGTACCCTGTGCGACGGCAAGGCAACAAAGGAAAAGCTCGTGGAAATTTCCGATAAGATTTATAAAAGCATAATTAGCCTGTGGGAGTTGAAATTTTGAACATAAAGCTTGCAAAAACCGCCGGATTTTGCTTCGGCGTGGACCGCGCGGTTAAAATGGTTTATGATTTGCTGGCAGACGGAAAAAAGGTCTGCACGCTGGGACCTATCATACACAACGCCCAGCTCGTAAATGAGTTGGAAGATAAGGGCGTCAGAACGGTTGCTTCACCCGATGAGGTGGGGGCGGACGAAACACTTGTAATCCGTTCGCACGGCGTCGCAAGGGATGTGTATGAAAAGGCGAAAAACAGCGGCATAGCCCTTGCTGATGCCACCTGTCCCTTTGTGGCAAAAATTCATAAAATAGTGCAAAACGCCAATGGCACCGTCTTAATAGAGGGCGACCCCAATCATCAGGAGGTGCTTGGAATAATCGGGCATTGTACAGTTCCTTACTTTGTTTTTTCAAACACCGACGAGCTCGAAAAACTGATAGAAGAACGCGGTTTTTCGCCTGATGAGGACTTAACTGTGGTATCACAGACCACTTTTAATAAAAAAATATTTGAAAAAAGTAAAAAAATTTTAAAAAAAGTATATACAAATCCGTTAATTTTTGATACAATATGTTCTGCGACTTCCGATAGACAGAAAGAGGCGGCAGAGCTTGCAGCCCATTGTGATGCAATGGTCGTTGTGGGTGGACGTCACAGTTCAAACACCGGGAAGCTTTTCGATGTCTGCAGCGGCCTTTGCAAAAACACCCTTTTTGCAGAAACCGCGGACGAGCTTGATATTGAAAGCCTTTCTGCTGCACAGAATATCGGCGTCGTGGCAGGTGCTTCAACACCCGCCGGCATTATAAAGGAGGTTATTGCAACCATGGAAGAAAAATTGCAACCGGTAGAAGAACAGGCCGAGGAAAAAGAAGTTGTTCGTAAAAGTTTTGAGGAGATGACAGACGAAGAGGCTTTTGAAGAATCCCTCAACAGTCTGAACTCTGACCAAAAAGTAAAGGGAGAAGTACTGGCCGTTAAGCCGACAGAGATTATGGTTGACATCGGCAGAGGTCTTACAGGATACATAACTGCAGACGAGTATTCTTATGATTCCAATCTTGACCTTACAGAAGCGGTTAAGGTTGGCGACGTTCTTGACCTTATCATTATGCGTACAAATGACCAGGAAGGCACCGCAATGCTTTCCAAGCGCAGATATGACGCCATCGCAGGCTGGGACAAGATTGTTGACGCAAAGGAAAGCGGCGAGATTATTACAGGAACCGTTACCGACGTTATTAAGGGCGGCGTAATGGCAAGCACCAGCGGTGCAAGAGTTTTCATTCCCGCTTCACAGGCAACCGCAACAAGAGGCGAATCGCTTGACGAGCTCAAGGGCAAAGAGGTTTCCTTCCGCATTATTGAGATTGGCCGCGGTCACAGAGCGGTCGGCTCCATTCGCAGCGTTCTTCGTGAAGAGCGCAAGGCACAGCTCGCAAAAATCTGGGAGTCTATTGCAGTTGGCGATAAGTTCACAGGTGTTGTTAAGTCGCTCACAGGCTACGGCGCATTCGTTGATATCGGCGGCGTTGACGGTATGGTTCACGTAAGCGAACTTTCTTGGAAGTCCATTAAGCATCCCTCTGCAGTTGTTGCAGTTGGTGATGTTATCACAGTTTTCGTTAAGTCCTTCGACCGCGAAAAAGGCAGAATCTCTCTTGGATACAAGACAGACGCTACTAACCCTTGGAAGATTTTCAATGATACTTATCAGCTTGAGGACACCGCAAAGGTTAAGATTGTTAACATGATGCCTTTTGGCGCATTTGCAGAAATCGTTGACGGTGTTTATGGCCTTATCCACATCTCTCAGCTCTCCGATAAGCGCGTGACCAATGTCAAGGATGTCATCAATGTCCGCGATGTCGTTACCGTTAAGATCACCGAAATCGACACCGAGAAAAAGCGCATCAGCCTCTCCGTTCGTGCACTCCTCGAACCGGAAACCGCTGAGGAAGATGCTGCTGAGGAAAGCGACGCTCTCGTTTATTCCGATGAGAATCCGGAAGCTGTCGTTGAGACTGCCGAGGCTGCTGAGTAATTCATCATCTCTCACTGCACTTTAAAAATCATCTGGCTGCGTTCCGGTCAGATTACTCAAAAGAGGACGGGTTATTCTGTCCTCTTTTTTGTTTTTAGGCAAAATCTCGTCTTTTTGCGCGTTTTTCGCCTTTGACATCGCTGTTATTTTATGATATGATATCCTCATACCACGAAAGGAGCTGCTCTGAAACTGATGAAAAAAGCAACTACCTGGAAACTGATTCTGATCGCTGCCACCGGTCTCCTCGGCGGCATCATCGGCTATAAGATCATGGACGGGGAAATTCTCGCTCCGATCGCCGCGGTCATCCTTACCCTGATCTGCTGCGGCGTGATGATGAAACTCAACAGCGCGTCTGTTGTGAGCGATCCCAAAAAGCTGAAAGATACCGATGACTACCAGAAAGCACTGTCTGCCTGGCTCTCCGAAGATTCACCGTTCTCTGAGGAAATTAAAATTGCCCTCAATCAGCTCGATTCTCTCGAACGAAAACAAAAGGCGCTCAACAATATCCTGGACTCCTCCGACGACAATCCTTTCCTTACCACTGCGGAAGATGTCGAACGGTATATCCTCGCGAATACCAAGCGCTTTATCAATCGTGTCATGATCTATGACGGGGTTGACCAGAGGAAATTCGAGATGCATTCCTTCTATCTGAAAACGCTGCTGAGACAAAACGAGAAGGTGCTTTCCGATTTCGAAAACCTCATTCTTGAAGTCGCACAGATCGGGGATGATTCCATTACCGATACGCCCTGTCTCAGAGAACTCACCGATGCACTCCGCAGTGTGCGCGAGCCGA
>CALDPI010000217.1 GCA_937912045.1 uncultured Clostridia bacterium | reverse complement strand
GTCCCTGCGCTGCCTATTGAGCTGACACCGGAACAATGGCAGGAGCTTTTAACTGATTTCATTCAGAACAGCTTTGTTGCCGATGGGATGTGCGCCGATGTTGCGATCCACGATCCGCATCCACCAGGGCATAATCCCCACGCCCATATTATGCTGACGGTGCGCCCGTTGGATGAACAAGGAAACTGGCAGTACAAGACGGAGAAAGAATATCTCTGCATCAGAAACGGCGAAGAAAGAATCAAGAAAATGAATGAATTGGGAGTTGGACATATTACCATCGGTGTCAGTACCACCCTTTGTAAATTTGTCTTACTTCCCTATTTAAATGAATATATCAAAAAGAATCCTCATATAAAAATCAAAATCTCTTGTCAGACCTCCAGCGAAATCATTGCGGCTTTGGAAAACGGCAAACTACTACCTGACGAGCGCGTTACCTGCACAAAGGTTTACAGGTTTTATCAGAACGTTGGCTTTACCCCCTCCTGTATGGGACACCACGGCTCTATAAACGTTGTTACGGCGCTTTCGCGCTCCTGCAACTACTTCTTCTATGAGATGGGACGCCGTCTTGGAATTGACGCGATTAACTCATATCTTAAGCAGTTTGGTCTGGGTGAGAAGACGGGTGTTGAAATTTACGAATCCAAGGGCATTCGCGACGATGCTAAGTCGGGCTGGTTTGCCGGTAATACCGTTCAGGTTGCCATTGGTCAGCACAACGCCTTTACCCCCATACAAATCTGCTCTGCCACCGCCACGATTGCAAACAGCGGTGTGCGATACAAAACAACGCTGGTTAACAGCATCCTTTCGTACGATTTGGGTGAAACGTACTACAGAAACGACCCCACTGTACTTAACACCGTTAAAATTGAGGACAATATTCTCGACATCGTAAAACGCGGTATGCTTTCGGTTACCGAGGACGGTACAGGTAGTGCCGTTTTCAGAGATTATCCCATTCAGGTTGGTGGTAAAACGGGTACCTCGCAGACCGACGGCGGCGCCGACCACAACGTGTTCGTGGCATTTGCCCCGTTTGAAAATCCCGAAATTGCGGTTGCCGTTGTTATTGAGCACGGCGCTTCGAGCTTTACAAGTGGTTCGGTTATGCGCTCGGTTATGGATGCTTACTTCTTCAATCAGGAGGAAACCTATAAGGACAGCGCGGCAAATACTATTCTTAAATAATTAAAATTGACTTTAGAGTGTTAATGTGCTAAAATTATTCAGATACGAGGTGATGCGTCTAATGAAGAGAATTATTGCTCTTACGTCGGGCAAGGGCGGCTCGGGCAAGTCGACCTGCTGTGTCGGCATTGCAAATGCTCTTTCCCAGATGGGCAACAAGGTTTTGCTTGTTGATTTGGATGCAGGACTGCGTTGTCTTGATATTTTGACAGGCGTTGAGGAGCAGTTGGTTTTCGACCTGAAAGACGTGCTTGAGGGCAGACCTTTAGAGGATGCGGTGCTATGCTCGCCGCAGAACAAAAGCATTTTCACGCTTGCCGCACCGAAATATAACTATGATATTGACGGTGACGCCCTCTGCCGTATGCTGCTTTCGGCGGACGGATATGATTTTATTCTGCTTGACTTCCCTGCCGGAACGGATTTTCCGTTTTGCAAAAGTCTTGCCGACATTGTTTCATTTGTTGTCGTTGCAACTGCCGACAGAGTTGGTATGCGCGACGGCGATGCGATGACACAGAAGCTACTTAATTTTGGTTGTGATTGCCGACTTATTATTAATAAGTACGATAGGAAGCTCGTAAAACGCGGCACCTTCGGCGGCATTGACGATATTATTGACTGTTGCGGATGTCGCCTTTTGGGCATTGTTCCGTTTGACCCACGGATGATTCGCAAAAGTCAAGGAAAATTTTATAAGCGCGCTCTTACGAACAAAGCGTTTGACCGCATTGCAAAAAGGATATTCGGACACGAAATTCGTCTTCCGCATATCAAGAAGATTCAGAAAGGAAAATGAGCAAAATGAACATAGCAATTATTGCGCACGATACAAAAAAGGAATTAATGGTACAGTTTTGTATTGCTTACTGCGGAATATTAAGTCATCACACGCTGATGGCTACAGGTACGACCGGCAAAACCGTTGAACAGGCGACGGGACTTAACATTAACAAGTTCATGAGCGGCCGCAGCGGTGCACAGCAAATTGCTTCCCGCATAAGCTATGACGAAATCGACCTTTTGCTGTTGTTCAGAGACCCCTCTAACCGCAAGCCGAATGAGCCCGACGAAACCGAGCTTTTGCGCCTTTGCGATATACACAACATCCCCGTTGCGACCAACATTGCAACCGCTGAGGTTTTAATCCACGGACTTGAACGCGGTGACCTTGACTGGCGCGACGTTCTGAGAGATAAACGATAAAACAATATATTTTCTTGCGCTATGACGCGGAAAGAGTAGCATAAATGGCAACATACAGAAAGCGGCACCTTGGCTGAGAGTGCTGTGTAACGCGGTTATGTGAAGACACCCGCTGAGCGCGGTCTTTTGACCGTATTCCCTGCGTTAAAGGGTCAGAGTGGGACCTTTTGGTCTTATTAGGGTGGCACCACGGGTTGACCCCGTCCCTTGCGGACGGGGTCTTTTTATATTTTTTTAGCAAAAAGGAGATTAAAATGGCTGAAATTAACAAGGCTCCGCGCGGCACTAACGACGTTTTACCTGCCGACAGCGGAAAATGGCAATACGTTGAGAGGAAGATGCTGGAAACAGCTGCACTTTTCGGTTTTTCCGAAATCAGACTTCCTGTTTTTGAGCACACAGAGGTTTTCACCAAAAGCGTTGGCGATACCACCGACGTTGTGCAGAAGGAAATGTACACCTTTCTTGACAAGGGCGAGCGTTCTATAACACTTCGCCCCGAGCTTACGGCGGGTGTTGTACGCTCGGTTATTGAGCACGGACTGCTTTCGGGTCCTATGCCGCTTAAGGTTTGCTATATTGGCGGCTGCTACCGCTATGAAAAGCCCCAGGCCGGCAGACTGCGTGAGTTCCACCAGTTCGGTGTTGAGTGCTTTGGTGCACAAAACCCTGCCGCCGATGCCGAGGTTATTATGCTTGCAGACACCCTGCTGCGCTCTTTGGGGCTTAAAAGCTACCGCCTGCACATAAATTCCATTGGCTGTCCCGAATGCCGAAAGAATTATCACGCGGCACTCAAGGAATACTTTAAATCAAAGAGTGAATTGCTCTGCGGCACCTGTCTTGACAGGCTTGAGCGCAACCCGATGCGTATTCTCGACTGCAAATGCCCTGAATGCGCCGCCGTTGCCGCCGACGCACCCGTTGTTCTTGATTATCTTTGCGATGAATGTGCAGAGCATTTTGAGGGTGTAAAGTCACACCTTTTAGCCGCAGGAATGGATTTTGAGGTTGACGGACGCATTGTTCGCGGACTTGACTACTACACAAAGACGGTATTTGAGTTTGTTTCCACAAGTCTTGGTGCGCAGTCCACCGTTTGCGGTGGCGGACGCTATGACGGTCTTGTTTCGCATATGAACGGACCTGCCACACACGCTTTGGGCTTTGGAATGGGAATTGAACGTCTGCTTATGATTATGGAGGCCGAAAATGCCGACGTGCCGAAGGCCGCTGCCGCCGACCTTTACATTGCGCCGATGGGTGCTGCCGCCGCGACAAAGGCAACGGCACTTTGCCGTCAGCTGCGCGACGAGGGCTTTATTGCGCTGACCGACATTACAGGACGCGGACTCAAGGCGCAGATGAAATATGCCGATAAAATCGGTGCGCTTTACACCACCGTGCTGGGTGACGATGAGCTTTCAAAGGGCGAGGCAAAAATCAAAAATATGCAGACGGGCGAGCAGACCGAGTTCTCGCTTGATTCCGTTTGCCAGACGCTTTACAAGCTTAAGGAAAACAGTTTTATTGACGGCATTGCCGAAACAAACTTTTTGGGATAATAAGGAGTATTTATATGAAACTTGACAGAATGGGTTCTATGAAGCGCACCGTTTACTGCGGAACACTGCGCGAGAGCGACATTGGAAGCACCGTTACGGTTGCGGGCTTTGTTCAGCGCCAGCGCGACCTTGGACAGTTGATTTTTATTGATTTGCGCGACAGAACAGGTATTGTTCAGCTTGCCTTTGACGATAAGACCGACCGCGAGATTTTTGAAAAGGCTTTCTCGGTCCGCTCTGAATACGTGCTTATGGCACAGGGTGTCGTACGCGAGCGTTCCTCCATCAACCACGACATTCCAACCGGCAGAATTGAAATTTCGGTTACCACACTTAAGGTTCTGGGCTGTGCTGAAACTCCGCCCTTTGAAATTCTGGACGACACGGGCGCCAAGGAGGATTTGCGTTTAAAATACCGTTATCTTGACCTGCGTCGCCCTGTTTTGCAAAACAATATACTTTTGCGTCATAAAATCACAAAGGTCACACGCGACTATTTTGACGAAAACGGCTTTATTGAAATTGAGACGCCGACACTTATCAAATCCACACCCGAGGGTGCGCGTGACTATCTTGTTCCGTCACGTGTGCATCCCGGAAGCTTCTTTGCTCTGCCGCAGTCGCCGCAGATGTATAAGCAGCTGCTTATGGTTTCGGGCTTTGACAGATATATGCAGATTGCACGCTGCTACCGCGATGAAGACCTGCGTGCCGACCGTCAGCCTGAATTCACACAGGTTGACCTTGAGATGTCCTTTGTTGATATGGAGGACGTTTTGGCCATTGGCGAGGGCTTTTTAAAGCGCGTATTCCGAGAGGTTTTGGGTGTTGAAATCGGTGATATTCCGCGCCTTACTTTTAACGAGGCTATGGAGCAATATGGTTCTGACAAGCCCGACACACGCTTTGATATGAAGCTTATTGACGTATCCGATATCGTGGGAAACTGCGGTTTTGGAGTGTTCTCGGGCTGTGTAGCAAACGGTGGAACGGTGCGCGCAATCAACGCCAAGGGTGCCGCCTCTACGCTTACGCGCAAGGAGGTTGACAAGCTTAACGAATATGCACGCGGAATTGGTGCTAAAGGACTTGCGTTTATACGCTGGGTTGAGGATGAGCCGTCCTGCTCCTTCTCCAAATTTATGAGCGCTGACGAAATGGCAGCGATTTACGAGCGCACGGGTGCCGCAAAGGGTGACGTTGTGCTGTTTGTTGCAGACCGCAAGAAGACCGTGCTCAGCGTTTTGGGTGCTCTGCGTTTGCAGGTTGCACGTCAGCTTGACATTATTCCCGATACCTTTAATCCCCTATGGATTACCGAATTCCCGTTCTTTGAATATAACGAGGAGACAGAAAGTTGGGATGCTATGCACCATCCCTTTACCTCTCCGCTTGACGAATGTATCCCCTATCTTGACAGCGACCCGTCGAAAGTTTATGCAAAAGCATATGACCTTGTTCTCAACGGTATCGAGCT
>CALDPI010000216.1 GCA_937912045.1 uncultured Clostridia bacterium | reverse complement strand
TGACATTGCCGGCACAATGGAGGATGTTATTTCCCTTGGTGTTGGTGAGCCCGATTTTCCCACTCCGTGGGAGATCCGTAAGGCGGGTATTCTCTCGCTTGAGGGCGGCAAAACGCGCTACACATCTAACCGCGGACTGGAATTGCTCCGCGAGGAGATCGGCCGCTACGTCGAAAGAAAATACAACGTTACCTACGACGCAAAGAGTGAAATTCTCGTAACTGTTGGCGGCTCGGAGGCCATTGACGCCTGCATCCGCGCAATTGCTTCCCCCGGCGATGAAATCATCATTCCCCAACCCAGTTACGTTTGCTACGAGCCCATTACCGCTCTGTGCGGCTGCAAGCCCGTCATTATTGAAACAAGGGCAGAAAACTCCTTCCGCCTCACGCCCGAGGAGCTCCGCTCTGCCATTACATCGCGCACCAAGGCGCTCATTCTCCCCTACCCCTGCAACCCGACGGGCGCCATTATGGAAAAACGCGACCTCGAAGCACTTGCCGCGATCCTGCGCGAGCGCGACGTTCTCGTCCTCTCGGACGAGATCTACGCCGAGCTGACCTTTTCGGCCGAGCCCCACGTTTCGATCGCCTCGATCGACGGAATGCAGGAGCGCACGGTGGTCATCAACGGCTTCTCCAAAACCTTTTCGATGACGGGCTGGCGCTTGGGCTACGCCTGCGGACCTGCCCCGATCCTCGAGCAGATCACCAAGATCCACCAATACGCCATCATGTGCGCACCGACAACGAGTCAGTTTGCGGCTATTGAGGCGCTTAAAAACGGTGATGAGGATATTGAATATATGCGCGGTGAATACGACCGACGCAGACGGCTTATGCTGGACGGCTTCCGCTCTATTGGGCTTGATTGCTTTGAGCCGGAGGGTGCGTTCTACGCTTTCCCCAACATAAAGAAGTTTGGTATGAGCAGCGATGAATTCTGCAGCCGCCTTTTATATGAAAAGAAGGTTGCCATTGTTCCCGGCACCGCTTTTGGCCAATCGGGCGAGGGCTTTGCCAGAATATCCTATGCCTACTCTGTAAGCCATATTACAACCGCCATCCAGAAAATCGGCGAGTTTATAAAAACGTTATAACAAATAAAAACCGACCCTCGCGGGTCGGTTTTTTGTTTTAGAGTGAGCGGATTGAATCAACGGGTTTCTTCTTTGCCGCGTTATAAACGGGTATAAAGGTTGAAACAAGCGCTGTTGCAAGTGCGATTGCAAGCATTATGGCAACCGACGCTACTCCGAATACGAGGAGCGACGCGCCAAGACCCTCTGCCAGCAGAGCGTTAAGATAACCGCAAAGCACAGAGGAGGCTATTATCGAAAGCAGCAGGCATATTGCCGCTATGACAAATGACTCCGAGAAGAAAATTTTGAACACGTCTGCACTTCTGGCGCCGACCGCACGCAAAATTCCTATTTCTCTTGTCTTTTGTGAAATGGAGACCGAAATGAAGTTTGAGAACAGGAGTGCCGCAAAGAGTGCAAGCACCAAGCCTACGTATAGGAAGACCTGTGACATACCCTCGACGGTGCCGTCTATTGACTGGAGCTGGCCGACAAACGCGCCCGTAAGGCGAATGCGTGAATCGTCCTCTTCCCATTCCTCGTTATTATAAAGTTTCCAATACGTATCAACCGTCTGCTCGGAATATTCGTACGGAACGTAAACCGTACTGTATATTGCATTTGGATTGGCTGATGCATATTTTGTGGTGACGACAGAATAGTTTTCAACCGACAGCTTATGCTCGTCCCAGAGCTTTGTGAACGTGTCGTCCGCCATTATGAAGCAGTTGCTGACCTCATCGTTTCTTGACGTGAGCAGCACAGCGGCGATATTATATTCCTTAACGTCTCCAATAGCCGTCTGATTCATATCATCGAAAATCTTAATACCGACGGTAAGCGGAATTCTGTCGCGCTTTGCCGCTGCGGCGAGCGACTCTATTTTCGCCTTTATTTCGGCGGTTGTGTATGCAACGAACTCATCCTTTTTGGTTTCGGCGTTCTGCACGTACTTGCCGCCCATATCAATCTCGCTTGCGAGGTTTGACATCTGATAGTATTTGTCAGCCTTTTCGTAATCCTCTGCAAAGCTTTCGGCGGTTTTTCGGTATGCCTCTCCCACAAGCGACGCGAAAAGCTGTGACGGCACTATAATATCGTTGCCTGCAGGCAGAACGTCTCCTCCGCCTATTTTGATTATGTTGTTATTTGTCAAAAGAATAGAAGAGTTGGCATAATTTGCGTTAGACCATTCGGGGAATTCGTATTTTCCGCCCGATTTGATTGACGTGACAACCCTTGTATAGTTGTGAAGTCCCTCTATGTAATCGCGGTTTTCTTTGGAGATTTCGGCAAGGCGAGCTTCGTTCACAAATGCAACGAGGTGAAGACCGTCTGTGAGGTATGATTCATACTTCATCTCGAGCATCATATCCTCAATTTCTTCGTTCTGAAGTGCAGAATACTGCTCGGGAACGGCACCCGTTTCCACAATGCCCGTAATTTTATATATCTTGCCGCCGAGGTTTATGCTTTTGCCGATTATATCGGTCGGTGCAGAAAGCTCAAGCGCTACGCCGTTATTATCAAAGACATTACATTTATGAAGTGCCTCTGCCATATACGACGTAATGGCAAGCTCTGTGTCCTTTTGAGGATAAACGCCGTTTATGCTCTGGCGAAGTGCATTATCCTCACTCAGAAATGCAAACGCCCTGACCTCGTTTTTATAGTATCTGGAGTTTGCCTGACGGACGTTAAAGCTCACCGAAGCGTTAACGGCGCCAAAGGCATCCGCACCCAACTCGGTTTTGAACTTATCGGCCTCGGCCTTTGTGAATTTGGTTTGGAAGAATGAATCATATTCATATTCCTTTTCACCGTGCGAATACCAGGCCTCTACCGCCTTGTACTGCTTTTCGAGCTTCATGGCCGAAACGGAGGAATCAGCCATTGTCTGCTTGAAGGTGGCCTCGCTGTCGTAAAAATTGAGGGTTGAAAGCAGGCCGAAAAGGGTAAATGCAACCACACAGAGAATTACCGTAAAGAAAAGGCGGACAGGCTTATTGCGAAGGCCCGATGCACCGATTTTTACGGCGTGACGGAGCGGCAGCTTTGAACGGATAAAGCGGCTGTCCTCTGCGGTGTAGGCCTTTCTTTCCCCGCCTTCCTTCGTGTCGCGGAAGACCTCCTTTGCGCCGTCCTCACTTATGCGGCTGACCTTTTTGAAATTCTCAACGTCGGTTTCGTTGTTTGCAATTATAACGTCGCCCTTGGAGCCCTTTAAAAACGCCTTGATTTTGTCAAAGTCAAGCTCTGTGAGCGTTGCGCCTTTTTTAACACACAGCACGTCGCCAACGGTATTAACGTTTTCCGAAAGGGCGGTTTTTTCTTCCTTGGTTTTGGTGACATCGGATATGACCTTGCCATCCATAAGCTCGATTATGCGGTCGCCATACTGCTCTGCAAAGTCGCGGTCGTGCGATACGACGATGACAAGCTTATCCTTAGAAAGCTTTTTAAGCGTTTCAAAGACCTGCTTGCCCGTATTGGAATCGAGCGCGCCTGTCGGCTCGTCAGCCATTATGATTTCGGGCGATTTTATGAGTGCACGCGCAATGGCAATACGCTGTTTCTGACCACCCGACAGGGTGTTGGGCTTGCGCTTTGCAAAGCCCTCTAAATCAACCTCGGACAAAAGGGCGCTGATTGCCGCCTTGTCCTTAGGCTTTCCCTGCAGCTCAAGCGCGAGGGCAATATTATCCTCAACCGAAAATTCGT
Source organism: uncultured Clostridia bacterium (assembly GCA_937912045.1). Taxonomy (GTDB): domain Bacteria; phylum Bacillota; class Clostridia; order Oscillospirales; family Acutalibacteraceae; genus SIG589. Next base: position 2,478 of record CALDPI010000216.1, on the reverse strand, counting down.
TTAAAATATTATATTCCTGAAAGATAAAACCGATAAAGGTGTTGCGATAGCTGTCAAAATCGCTCTGGGTGAAGTCCTTGCTGCTTCTGCCCTTTACGATGATTTCACCGCTTGTTGGGGAATCAAGACCACCGCATACATTAAGCAGGGTTGATTTACCGCTGCCCGACTTACCGAGCAGAAACACCATTCCCGTTTCACTAAAACGGAGCGATACACCGTCAAGCGCGTTGACGTCTGCGCCGTTTTTGGTCTTATACACCTTTTTCAAATCTCTTACTTCTAACATTAAATCCCCCCTATGAGTCTTTGTTAATATTATAACAGATGCCCTTAAATTTTACAATATTTTGATTCAAAAAAAGAGCGTGTTCTCACACGCTCTTTTCGATTATTTTGAAAGCATTTGCTTATCACTCACGAATGCGCTGCCGCTGCCCCTTTCAAAGAGCTGCAGCAGTTGCTCTATGGTGAGTTTTTTCTTTTCCTCGCCCGAAACGTCAACAACAACGTTACCCTCGTGCATCATAATGAGCCTGTTACCATATGCAATGGCATCGTGCATATTGTGGGTAATCATAAGTGTGGTGAGATTGTTTTCGGTTACGATTTTATCGGTAAGGGCCAAAACCTTGCCTGCGGTTTTGGGGTCGAGTGCCGCGGTGTGCTCGTCAAGGAGCAAAAGCTTCGGTCGCTTAAGCGTTGCCATAAGCAGCGTTACCGCCTGTCTTTGTCCGCCCGAGAGCAGACCGACCTTGGTTGAAAGGCGGTCTTCAAGGCCTAAATCCAGCTGGGTAAGCAGCTTTTTATAGTCCTCGCGGTTTTTGCGAGTACAGCCCCAGACAAGACGGCGTTTTTTGCCCCTGCGCTCTGCGATTGCAAGGTTTTCTGCAATTTCCATATCGGGCGCGGTTCCCTTAAGGGGGTCCTGAAATACACGTCCCAAAAACTTTGCACGCTTGTGCTCAGGCATATTGGTGACGTCAACGTCGTCAAGCTCGATTTTACCCGAATCAAGCTTCCAAACGCCTGCAATGGCGTTCAAAAGGGTGGATTTTCCTGCGCCGTTACCGCCGATTACGGTGACGAAATCTCCGTCGTTCAGGACAAGATTAAGTCCGCTGAGGGCGGTCTTTGCATTAACCGTGCCGGCATTGAAGGTCTTTTGGAGGTTGGTGATTTTAAGCATCTGCCCCACCCCCTACTTCTGCTTCTACCGTTTTTTTGGTGAAATATTCGCTCTTTATATACGGTACGGCAAGGAAAATGGCAACGATAATTGCCGAAAGCATCTTAAGGAAATCGGTCTTAAGGCCCAAAAGAATGACAAAGTTATACACCATATAATATATAACTCCGCCGCCGACAACACCGATAAGGCTTACGACAAAGTTGGGCTTGATTTTGAGTGAAACCGAAAGACCTATAAAGATGGCGGCAAGGCCTATGACGATTGCGCCGCGACCGTCGTTTATATTGGCAGAGCCCTTATACTGTGCAAGCATTGCACCCGAAAGTGCTACTATGCCGTTTGAAAGCGCGAGGCCTATAACCTTATTAAGCTTGACGTTAACGCCCTGTGCGCGACTCATATCCGGGTTGTCACCTGTGGATTTGAGGGTAAGGCCCACCTCTGTATAGAAGAAAAGCCAGAGGCCCACAATCACAACCGCAATTATTGCCACCATAACGACGATAGCCATTTGATTATCGCTCATATTAACAAGCAAATTGTTAGTACGCGGGTCAACCGTTGCAAGACTCTTTCCGCCCAGCACGGTAAGGTTTACCGAATAGAGAATAAGCTGGGTTAAAATTCCTGCAAGGATTGCCGGAATGCCGAGGGCGGTGTGCAAAAGGCCTGTCACATCCCCTGTGAGCGCGCCTGCCAAAAAAGCCACCAAAACGGCAACCGCAACGGGACAGCCCCCCGCTATGAGCACCGCGCAAACACAGCCGCCCGTGCAGATGGAGCCGTCGACCGTGAGGTCGGCAATGTCGAGTATTTTATATGATATGTACACACCGATTGCCATAAGGCCCCAGATGAGTCCTTCTGCTACGGCACCGGGTAATGCATTCAAAAAAGCCATTTTTTACCTCTTTATTTATTTTTCAGGAACGGTAATTCCAAGCTGTGCGCAAAGGTCTGCGTTATAGGTAACGGTGGGGGTAAGAGTCTTAATCTCAAAGTCTGCTGGGCTCTTCTTGCCGAGGAGAATTTCAGCCGCCATTTTACCTGTTTCTACGCCCAGCTCATAATAGTCGATTGCCAAGCTTGCATAGCAGATTTTTCCGCCATAGCTTGTGTAAACGGGGACCTTCTTATCGTTGCAGATGGTACCAACAACGGAATCGTTATCGGCAACGGTGTTATCCGACGGAACGTAGACCTTGACGTTGCACACCGGCTCCAGCAACACCGGACCGGCCTCCGGCATCGCGGCCTTATACGCCAGCGAAGCGGCGGTCTTAAAC
>CALDPI010000215.1 GCA_937912045.1 uncultured Clostridia bacterium | reverse complement strand
TTAAAAAGGAAAAGGTTATTTACAAGCCGCTTCCCAAGTTCCCTGCTGTCAGCCGTGACTTTGCCCTGCTTTGCGATATTGACCTGCCTGCAGGCAAGATTGAAGAAACCATCCGTGCCGCAGCAGGCAAGCTGTGTGAAGATGTTAAGCTCTTCGACGTTTACGTTGGCAGCCAGATTCCTGCCGGTAAAAAGAGCATTGCATACAGCGCGACCCTCCGCTCTAAAGAGTCAACTCTTACCGAGGAAGAGATTGAGCGCGTAGCACAGAAAATCATTAAAAAGCTGGAAGAAATAGGCGCAGAACTGCGTAAATAAGCGGTTTTTAAATAAAAATTAATATTTTGGTACTTGCATAATATCGCTTTTTGTTATAATATTGATTTGTGAGGTGTTTGTTATGAACGACAAGACTATGACATTTTCCCTTGGAAACGAGCAGGAGCAGGAGATACGACGCGTGCTCACTGCTGTTTATGACGCGCTCAAGGAAAAGGGATACAATCCGATTAACCAGATTGTAGGATATATTCTGTCTGAAGACCCGACATATATTACAACACACAACAACGCACGCAGTCTTATAAGACGTATTGACCGCGACACATTGCTTCAGTCGCTTGTCAGATATTATCTTACCAACTGATTAATTTGATATGATTAACGCCCAAGCTGTCTATGTGACAGCTCGGGCGTTATTTTTATATTAGCATTACTAAAACTATAATAAAGCAGATTATTATGACAGCACTCAAGGCTGACAGCGCAACGTAACAATCGCGGTAGGGCCTTTTCCCCTTTTTCACTATAAACACCAAAGATAGAACAATGAGTCCTAAGGGCAGAAGTCCGAACAGCACGACCGATATTGCAATAAGGCTTTTGATTGAAGGCTCTTTTTCGTTTACAATCCAGTCGAGGTCGTCCTCCGGCATGGTGTCATAAAATTCGTCAAGACGACTTACGAGCGAGGCATCTGACAGCTGATAAAGCATTACATCTATATCAGGGCTGTCGGTTGCAAAGCTGCCGTCCGCATAAAAACAGCTTCTATCGTACTCGGGATAGTATATAAGGTAATAATTATACGTATCATCCGTAACGCTGTGGCGCAGAATCAGTCCTATTTGTTTGTGAATGGCGCCTTCTGTATCTGTTTTATAAAGCGGAAGCTTATCGTACGCAAAGAGGTTGTCGGCCGTCGTTACAGATGTCAGCCCGCTATCCAGCCATTGAGATATCTCGTATGCTGTAAGCCCGTACTCCATTTCGTAATCGTTGTGGGTACAAAAGCCTGCGGCGGTATCGATTCCACCATCGTTTACGAAGGCTAAAACCTCGTCATAATGCGACTGTTCAATATAATAGCCCGAATAGTCGTAGCCGTTACGAAGACCTGTGTTTACACGCAATAAATAATCGTATTCGTCCACTGTTGCGACGTCAAAATAGTTATACTTATTCTCGGTTTCGTCATCCGCAAAGACAGCCTCGCCATATTCGTATCCGCCTGTGGCGCTGGCAAAATTCATATTGCGTATGGGAAGATAGGTTTTGCCTTCATATATAATACTTTCCGCGCCCTTAGTGATTACAGGGTGTTCAAAGCTTTCCCTGTGCTCCCAGTCGCCTGCTGAGGCCACAGCCGACAGGCAAAGGCAGAGGGCGAGCACAACAATAAATACTGATAATATTTTTTTCATAACTCTACCCCCTATTCAAGATTAAGCTTTTTATCAAGCAGCCAGCTGTGAAGCATATAAAGTCCCACAGCACCGATTCCAACCGCCGCTATCGCCGCTAAAATGAGAAATGCAACTGCGGCAAGACAATTATCCTTTGGAAGTGCGGCAATTTTTTCGAAAACAACGTAAAAATTAAACTGAAGAATGAGCGCCTCGATAACACCTGTTATCACTCCGCTTGCGACATAGTATATTCCCACCGCCGCCAGCACCTTGTGCTTATGCACGAGAACCGACGAAACGGTCAGGCAGACGAATATTGCAAGGGCAGAAAACAGCCACAGCACCACAAAAGCCACAAGTGCCTCTATGATATAAACAACGGTGTAACCGCCGAGCACGTCGGTAACTTCTGTTACCACTCTCCAAAATTCTTTCCAGAAATACGCGCTGAAAAACTCATCTGCGAAGCCGAGTGCGAGCATAAGCAACGCATCAAAAGCCAACACGATTGTCGATGCCACGTAAAAAACGAGCGACATTACAAGCTTTGAGTTTAGAAGCTGTGATTTTTTAACGGGGAGCGTGAACGTAAGATAGCCCTCGTCTGAATAAAAGTTTTTATAAAAACGGACGAGCACCAGTATCTCGCTTAGGGTGAAGAAGATTACAATACCGATTACGGCAAGCACGATGCCAAGCGTGGCAATGGTCTGGAGTGCGCCGTACTTTGTATAGTCGACGTTCACAATGCTTATGCATATTCCGCCGAGAGCAGCGATAATGGCTGAAGCCACTGCGGCCATCCACCAATATTTGAACACCGCACGCAAATCATATTTTAATAGTTTTGCGAACATCTGAAAACCTCCTTAAACATCGCATCAAGCGACTGTCCCGATTTTTCTCTCGCCTCGTCGACGGTACCCTGCTGTAATATTTTTCCGCCGTAGCCCAAAAAGACGTATTCGTCCAACACCTGTTCAACATCTGAAATCAGGTGAGTGGTTATTATAATGGTAGAGTCGGGGTTATAGTTGCCGACAATAGTGCTCAAAATATACTCGCGCGCGGCAGGGTCAACGCCCGCAATCGGCTCGTCAAGGAGATAAAGCTTTGCATTGCGCGACATTACAAGAATGAGCTGCACCTTTTCCTTTGTGCCCTTTGAAAGTGCCTTGAGCTTGGAGGCAGGATTTATGCCGAGGTCAGAGAGAAGCGAATATGCCTTATTGACGTCAAAGTCGGAATAGAACTCTGAAAAATAGCTGACAAGCTCCGACACCTGCATATATGAATTGAAATACGTGCGCTCCGGCAGGTAGGATACAAGCGCCTTGCTTTCGTCGCCGATTTCGTGTCCGTCAACAAGCACCTCCCCCGAGGTGGCCTGCAGCACGCCTGCTATGATTTTGATAAGTGTGGATTTTCCGCAGCCGTTTGGGCCCAAGAGGCCGACGATTTTGCCCTTGCCAATTTGCAGATTCATTCCACATAGCACGCCGACGCCTTTTTTGTATTCTTTGTAAAGGCTTTTACACTCAAGTATGTTCATACCTCTGTCTCCTCCTCTAACATTTTTATAAGCCTCTCTCGGCTTATGTCAAGGTTTTTTGCTTTTTTCAAAAATTCGTGCACAAGGTCACGTGCGGCACGCTCTGCTGCGCGCGAGAGAATCTCATTATCGCCCGTTACAAAACGTCCCTGTGTTCCCCTTGAATAGAGGAGTCCCTCATTTTCAAGCTCGGTCAGGGAGCGCTGAACGGTGTTTGGATTGACCGCCGCCGTCAGTGCCAGCTGGCGCACCGTGGGTATCTGCTCCTCCGGCTTATATACACCCTTTATTATGTCGTCACTCAGACGGTTTGCTATCTGAAGATAGACGGGGGTGTGTTCGTCAAAGTTCCAGGCCACCTTAATTCTCCTTTCTTGTATTAATGTACTAATACAATAATACAACGTGAGGATAAATATGTCAAGAAAAAAATTCCAAACGAGGAGCCCCGTTTGGAATTTTTTATTTCTTATTACGTTTAAATCTTATCATAAAGAACAGCACGACGATAATCTGCATTATGAGCACCGCCACCACGTAGGTTGCAACCTTGAGTGTGTCAAAGCTCAAAAGGAAGCAGAGCAAAAGCGTCCACAAAAGCGAGGATATTGAAAGTGCAAGCTTTATCTTGCCCCACCACATTGCCGTGAAGACTATAAGCACGATGGAGGCGACGGGCATTGCGTAGATAAAGCACATCCAAAGCGGAAAGCCTGTAAACCCGACGACGCCGAGGGTTGAAAAGACAATGGCCGCGATGAAAAACACAAGTCCCACCGATATGAGTGTTATAAGCCCGTGGTTGCGGACAATGTCTATCGGTCGCTC
>CALDPI010000214.1 GCA_937912045.1 uncultured Clostridia bacterium | reverse complement strand
ATTCAGTGTGGTGTCGTAATAATAGAAATTCAGAAAATCCGGCATGCAGCTGTTTTTTTGACACCAATCCAGGAAGGGAATATACCAGTTTTCATAATCATTTTCCGCAATATAGAAGGTGGGGGGTGTTCCGAAGGACAGATGGCGGTCGCAGCCCTTGACCGCCAGCCAGGTTTGGCGGTAGAACTCATAGAAAGCCTCGTTGGACGAAAAACCAAACAAGCTCTGCGGGGTATCCGGCTGTGACCAAACGCAGAAATGCCAGGAACGGACCTCCTCTGCGCCGTAACGCTTTTCAAGCATTTCACGCAGGACGCGGAATGCAACTGCCGGCTCTGTCGTGGTGCCCGATTTTGAAATTATATTGATGGACACACGCTTGCCCTCGCACAGTGCAAGAATATCCGATAAAGCACTGCCCGAGATGGAGTTGCCTGCAAAATAAATTTCGGGTGTTTCCTTACAAAGAGAGTTGTAATAAGGAGATTTCAAAAACTCGATTGCGGCACGTGCGCCGAGATATGAGCCGCCGATGCCTATAACAATGAGTACGTCTGTATCGCTGCAGATTTTCTTTGCCGCGGCTTTGATGCGGTCAAACTCTGCCTTATCATAATTTACGGGGAGGTCAACCCAACCGAGAAAATCACTTCCGAGGCCTGTGCCGGCGTGAAGCATATTATGTGCTGCCTCCACCTGTGGAGCAAGACCTGCAAGGTCCCCCTCGCGTAAAAAGTCCTTTGCATATTTTTCTGTGAACGTGATTGCCATTTAAACACCCTTTCTTTTTTATTATTTTACTATATTTTTATCCGCATTTCAACTGAAATCTAATAATTTTACATTTTTGTTATATTTAAATCACAATGCTCCTCAAAAGCCAGAGGTACATCATAAGTATACTGCGTTTTTTGACCGTTTCTGCCGCCGTTATATTGATTACACCGACCTCCTCGCCGTCAACGGCAATATACACTCTGCCAAGCACGTCGCCTTTTTTTATGGGTGCTTTCACGCTTTTTTCGATTTCCACCTTGCGCGTTATTTCCGGCGTGCCCTTTTTTGCGAGGACCGACAGCTCACCGTCTGCCGAAAGTGCGACTCTGTTCTTTTCGCCGCCCTTTATTTTAAGCACGGTGTTGTCCCCTATTTCCGCGCCGACCTTTAAAACGTTATAGTTTGCAAATCCGAAATCGAGCATTTTTCTGGCACCGCCAAAGCGCGCATTACTGTCGGCACCGCCCATAACAACGGCGATAAGCGTCATTCCGTCACGCGTGGCGGCAGCAGACAGACAGCTGCCCGCCTTGCTTGTGGTGCCTGTTTTCAGTCCTATGCAGCCCTCATAAAAGCGCACAAGCTTGTTTGTGTTGACAAGCTCCGACTCACCGCCACGCAGCGAGTCCATCCAGACGGTAGAATAATTTTGTATTAGCTTGTGTTTCACAAGCTCGCACGACATTATGGCAACGTCATACGCTGTTGTCAGGTGGCCGTCGGCATCGAGTCCTGTGCAATTCACAAAATGCGTGCCCGTCATTCCCAGCTCTTTCGCGCGGTTGTTCATCATTGCGACAAAGCCCTCTTCGCTGCCCGCTATTGCCTCGCCCACTGCGACGGTAGCATCGTTTGCGGAGGCTATTACAATAGCCTTTAACATTTCGTCCAGCGTCATTGTTTCGCCCGGCTCCAGCCAGATTTGTGAACCGCCGAGGCTGCAGGCATGCTCGCTCGCAGTGATTTTGCTCTCAAGTGTGAGCTTGCCGCTGTCTATCGCCTCCATTATAAGTAAAAGCGACATTATTTTTGTAATCGACGCCGGTGCCAGACGCTCGTTTGGGTTGCTTTCATAGAGCACCGTTTGCGTTTCAGGCTCTATAAGCACCGAAGACTTTGCGTTTATATCAAGGCTTCCGTTCACAAGGGTTACCGCTTCCTCTGCTTTTGGCAACGGGTCATATATATCTGCAGAATAACACTCTGTTGAGAGGGTTTTTGCCGACACGCCGCAAAAAGAAAGCGCAAATATTAAAACGGTTAATAATATACTGATTATTTTTTTCACACCGCACACCTCCGTATATTAAAATATGCGAAGGGAAAAAATTAAATTACTGCATAAAAAAACAGGGCGGAAATCCGCCCTGTCGATTTTTTATTATTCTGCGTCTGCGTTCTTTCCGCTGAGCATTACATTTGTGAGAATGCCGAGGATAAGTGCACAAGCGATTGAGGTGAGGGTTACCTTACCAAAGGTAAGTGTAAGACCGCCGATACCTGCAATGAGGATTACAGATACAACAAAGAGGTTGCGATTCTTTTCAAGGTCAATCTTCTGAATCATCTTAAGACCGCTAACTGCGATGAATCCGTAAAGTGCCATGCAAACGCCGCCCATTACACAGGAAGGAATGGAGTTTACGAAAACAACGAACGGATTGATGAATGAAATAAGAATTGCACCGATTGCTGCTGTTATAATGGTTACAACAGAGCAGTTGCGTGTGATGGCAACGCAACCAACCGACTCACCGTATGT
>CALDPI010000213.1 GCA_937912045.1 uncultured Clostridia bacterium | reverse complement strand
GTGCGGCATTGGTGCGTATCACTGCATTGGCGGCATTCAATATTTTATTGACAGAGCGGTAATTCTGCTCAAGCCTTATGACCTTAGCATTGGTATACGAATCCTCAAAGCTTAAAATATTCTCTATCGTGGCACCGCGGAAGCGGTAAATGCTCTGGTCGTCATCGCCTACGACGCAGAGGTTTTTATATCCGTCTGCCAACAGCTTTACAAGCACGTACTGCGCATGGTTGGTATCCTGATATTCGTCAACCATTATGTACTTGAATTTGCGGTTATAATACTCTTTAATATCATCATTTTCCGATAAAAGACGTACGGTATTATATATCATATCGTCAAAGTCCATGGCGTCGGCATCGTAAAGCTTTTTCTGATAAAGCCTATATGCCTCGGCAATTTTCTTCATACGGAAATCGCTGCCCGTTGTTTTTTCAAACTCGCTTGGTGATATGAGCGAATCCTTTGCGCTGCTTATGGCCGAAAGCACCGACTTTACGGGAAGATATTTTTCTTCAATGCCGAGTTCTTTAAGGCACTCCTTCATAACGCGCTTGCTGTCATCGGTATCGTATATGGAAAAATGGCGGTCGTAGCCAATCCTGTCGGCATCGCGGCGGAGCATTCTGCCGCAGACCGAATGGAAGGTGCCGGCCCATATATCATTGCCTGCTTCACCCAGCACTGAAACAATTCTGTCCTTGAGTTCGCCTGCCGCCTTGTTTGTAAAGGTGATGGCAAGGATTTCCCACGGCTTTGGCGGATTTACGCAAAATGCCTCCACAGGCAGTGTGTCGCTTCTGCCTGCAAGGTATTCCTCGCCTGCGGCAACCGCACCCTCGGATAGTGCAAAGGGCAGCTCATGAGAGCCGTATGCGGCACCGTATTTTATAAGACAGGCGACGCGGTTTACAAGCACGGTTGTCTTACCCGAGCCTGCGCCTGCAAGCACCAAAAGCGGACCGTTCACCGTTGTGACAGCCTTGAATTGCATATTATTCATACGGGAAAAATCTTTTTCAATTATATTGTCCCGAAGTTTTAGGTATTTTTCTGTATCTATCATATTTTCTCTCCATTGCAAGATAGACTAATTATACAACAATACCCGTTTTATATCAATCTTAATTTGCACTTGATTTACATTATATTTTATTTTATAATATGTGCAAGAGGTGTTAGTTTATGGAAAAAACCGAAATAGTAAAGCTTTACGGCGATATGCAAGGCTTCGCCGATAAAACTGTTACCGTCTGCGGATGGGTAAGAACAATACGCGTATCTAAGAGCATTGCCTTTCTTGAGCTGAATGACGGAAGCTCCTTTAAGGGCCTTCAGGTCATTTTGGAGGAGGGCAAGCTTCCTAATTATAAAGAAATCACGTCACAAAACGTCGGCGCTGCCGTTATTGTAAAGGGCACTGTTGTTTTGACGCCCGAGATGCGCCAGCCCTTTGAGCTGCACGCAGAGGAGGCCACGGTTGAGGGTGAATCGTCGCCCGAATATCCGCTTCAGAAGAAGCGTCACTCGCTTGAATTCTTGCGAACCATTCAGCATCTGCGTCCGCGCACAAACACGTTTTTGGCGGCGTATCGTATGCGCTCGGCCTGTGCCTTTGCAATTCACAAATTCTTTAACGAGCGTGGCTTTGTATATGCCCACACACCGCTCATAACCGGCAGCGATGCCGAGGGCGCGGGCGAGATGTTCCACGTTACGACACTTGATTATAACAATCTGCCCCTCACCGAGGATGGCAAGGTTGATTACACCGAGGATTTCTTCGGCAAGCAGACCTCTCTCACCGTTTCGGGTCAGCTGGAGGCTGAGTGTATGGCCACCGCCTTTGGCAAGGTTTACACCTTTGGCCCCACCTTCCGCGCCGAGCGCTCATACACCACTCGCCACGCGGCAGAGTTCTGGATGATTGAGCCCGAGATTGCCTTTGCCGACCTTTCGGACGATATGGCACTCGCTGAGGATATGCTTAAGTTTGTTTTCAAGTATCTGCTCGAAAACTGCAAAAACGAGCTCGCATTCTTTGAACAGCATTTTGACAAAGGTCTCACAGAGCGCCTTTCAAGCATTGCAGAGGCTGACTTTGCACGCGTAACCTACACAGAGGCTATCAGTCTTTTAGAGGAAGCAAAGGAAGAATTCTCCTACCCTGTTTTCTGGGGCTGCGATTTGCAGACCGAGCACGAGCGTTATCTGACCGAGCAGGTATTCGGCAAACCGCTTTTCGTCACCGATTATCCGAAGGAAATCAAGGCATTTTATATGCGTCTTAATGAGGACGGAAAGACCGTTGCCGCGATGGATTTGCTTGTCCCCGGCATTGGCGAAATCATTGGCGGAAGTCAGCGCGAGGAGCGACTCGATTTGCTTACAGAGCGCATTCGTGAGCTTGGTCTCGATGAAGAGCAGTACAGCTGGTATTTGGATTTGCGCCGCTTCGGCAGCTGCCGCCACGCCGGCTTCGGACTCGGCTTTGAGCGTCTCGTTATGTACGTGACGGGCATTGGCAACATCCGCGACGTTCTGCCCTTCCCGAGAACGACGGGCAGCGCAGAATTTTAAGCGTATTTAAGCGGAATTCCGTTTTAAATAAAATATCAATATGGAGGGGTAAAACCATGACAAGACAAGAAATTAAATTACGTGCTAAGGCACAACTCGGAAACAACATTTTCGGACAGCGCTGGATGATTGCACTTGCAGTTATTGCTATTTTTGGTGCAATTATGGGCATTCTTTCGGTAATTCCCGGTATTGGTGCTTTTGCTTCAATTCTGGTATCGGGACCGATTACCTACGGTGTTATAAGACTTTTCTTAAAGCAGGCACGTGAGGACTGCGAGATGAACATTGCCGATATGTTCTGCGGTTTCCAGGATTGCTTTGGCGATTCCTTCCTTATCGGCCTTCTGGTTTCAATCTTTACAGCACTGTGGTCACTTCTTTTCTTTGTGCCCGGAATCATTAAGTCCTACTCCTACTCGATGGCATACTACATCAAGCAGGATAACCCCGAGCTTAACGCCAACCAGTGCATTAAGGCAAGTATGGCACTGATGGAGGGACACAAAATGGACCTCTTCATTCTTGATTTGAGCTTTATCGGCTGGTACATAGTCGGTTCGCTCTGCTTGGGAATAGGCACACTTTGGGTTGCACCCTATCATCAGGCTGCACACGCACAGTTCTACAATTCTATAAAGGCTCCTGCAGTTACAGAAGAGGCCGCACAGTAAATTAAAGCAGACCGAAGAGTTAACCCTCTTCGGTCTTAAACAACTTCTAAAAGGTGATTTTTTTGAATAATATCTGGCACGACATTGATAAAAAGAGAATTAACCCCGAAGACTTTGTTGCCGTTATTGAAATTCCGAAGGGCAGCAAGAAAAAGTATGAGCTTGACAAGGAAACGGGACTTATAATCCTTGACCGCGTTCTCTACACCTCCACCCACTACCCCGCTAACTATGGCTTTATTCCCCGTTCGTACGGTGACGACGAGGACCCGCTTGACGTGCTTGTGCTTTGCTCGCAGGCGCTGGAGCCTTTGACACTTGTTCGCTGTTACCCCATTGGATATATATCAATGCTGGACGGCGGACGCAACGACGAAAAAATCATTGCCATTCCCTTTGCCGACCCGACGTATAATAAATACCGCGATATTGCCGACCTGCCTCCGCACGTTTTTAACGAAATGCGCCATTTCTTCAAGGTTTATAAGGAACTTGAGGATAAGGAAACGGTTGCAGGTGAGGTCAACGGCAGAGAGGCCGCAATAAACGTTATTAAAGATGCACTTTCGCACTATGACGAGGTTTTCCAAAAATAAAAACAGCACCCTACGGGGCGCTGTTTTTTTAAAATACAAGCTGCACAAGCAACATATAAATTACGGTGCCGCCTATTATGCTGAGAAGAGTTTTCCTTTTCCAGATGTGTAATATAACAACCGCAAGTGCGGCAATAATTTCGGGTATGCCGTGCGAGGCTGAGGTAAAATCCACAGAGCGCAAACAATATATAACCAGCATTCCCATAATTGCATAGGGCAGCGCTTTGCCGAGATAGGTGACAAAGGGCGGTGTTTTTTTGCTGCCGAAAACGGCGAAGGGCAGCGCCCTTAAAAGCACCGTTATGAGTGCGATTACCGCTATCATAAGGGCCGAATGGGTACTATTCATTGCCGCCACCTGCCTTTACCCTTTTATAGACCGTAAGTGCAAGTGTTATGAGCAGCATTGACGGAATGAGAAACCTGTCCGCGCCGAACAGCAAAAGGCAAAGCACCGACGAGGCAAGTCCTATAATGGCATAGGCGTGCTCCTTTGTGCTCTGCCACTGCTCGACCAAAACGGTTAAAAACAGTGCGGTGAGAGCGAAATCTATGCCCTTTGTATTAAAGCTTATGAGTGCGCCCAGTGCAGAGCCCAAAAGTGTGCCGGTTATCCAATATATATGGTTAAAAAGTGACACAACAAGATAATACTTTTTATCCTTTTCTTCCTCACCGCAGACGAGAGAATAGGTTTCGTCTGTGAGGGCAAAAATCAGATACGGCTTTATTTTGCCTGTGCCCTTATATTTTATCCACCATTGAAATGCCGTAAAACAGGTGGCGCGCATTGACCATAAGCGTTGTTATTGCCGCAGTTATGAGCGATGCGCCACCCGTGAGCAAATCCACCGCGAGATACTGCATTGCGCCTGCGTATATAAAAACACTCATAAAAAGCGCCCACAATATGCCGTACCCCTTTGAATGCATTATAATGCCAAAGCCCATTCCAAGTACAATATACCCTGCCATTACCGGCAGGGTATTTAAAAATGCTCGTTTTACAAGTTTTTTAGCCATAGTTATCTTCTGCCTGCGCCGCCGCCACCAAAGGAACCGCCACCTCCGAAGCCGCCGCCTCTGCCGCCGCCAAATCCACCGAAATGATTATGGTGGTTATGATGGTGGTGATGGTGCGGATGGTGGAAGAAAAACGGTCTTCTGTAAAAGGGTGTGCCAAAAAACAAAAACGGCATAAACGGGAAACCGCCGTAGCCGTACGGACGGCATATACTTGAGGTTGCTATGAGCACGACAAGCAAGAACATTATCACAAAGAATATAACCGCCGAGATGACAAACGGTTTGCTGAGCGAGGCACTCATTCCGCCTGCGGCGTTCTGACGGTAGCCTGTGAAGGTGTAGTCACCGCTTTCGGCATAATATGAAAGCGGTCCGCCAATGCCCGACTCGTTCAAAAGGGTGACAAGCGCGCTGAAACATTTGAGTATGCCTGCGTCGTAATTTTTTGCGGCAAAGTCAGGCTCTAAAAAGGTGTCAAGCGTGGTCTGCAGCTTGTCTTCAAGGCTTTCGAGTCCTGTGCCGAGTGCAACGTAATAATCGTCGTCCTCGATACTGAGCACCATTACCATTCCGTTATTATACTCTGCAGAGCCAACACCCCAAAGGTTGCCAAGCTCTTTTGCGTAGTCGGACGTTTCCTGTCCGTCGGTTGAATCAACCGTTATGACAACAATTTCACCGCCTGTGGCTGTGCGAAGCGTCTGGTTGCCCGACACGATTGCTGCCTTGGTGGCATCTGACATCACGCCTGCATAATCGGCGGCGTAAAACTCCGCCTCGGTCGTGGGAGCGGACGGCACCGCAAGTGCCGATGCATTGAGCGGCACCGAAAGGGCAAATATTAAAATTAAAACAAGGGTAACAAATCTTTTCATCTGTATTCTCCAAGGTTTTTACTTATTTTGATATGATTATACGATAATTATATTACAAAGTCAAACACAGTTGTTGCGAAAGTTTGAATTTTGTAGTATAATCTTATGAGATAATCATTAGGAGGTGCGATATGAATTTTACACCGATTGACAATAAAGGCACGGTTGAGGCTTTTTGCCTTATTAAAGCCTGTGACAAGAAAACCTCTTCCAAGGGGGACTTCTTTTTAGACCTCACCCTTTCGGACAAGACGGGTGAAATCAACAAGGTTGACGAGGTTAATTTCAACAAGAAGGCCGGCGAAAACAAGGTAACC
>CALDPI010000212.1 GCA_937912045.1 uncultured Clostridia bacterium | reverse complement strand
AGCTTTTTTCATTTACGTCCTGCTCTGCTGACGCTTTATCGTAAAAGCTGCCGTCGGGTGTTACCGTATATCCGCGTGTGGCGCTGTCAAACCCATCCACCTCAGAATTGTTAACGTTTTTGTTTTCTTCCATAACTATTCCCTCTTTAAAGAATTTTACTGTTATGATTATACTACAAATTTGTTGTCTTGTTTACTCAAATATATGAATTTTTAGTTAACAATTAAATTAATTTGGCATTATTTTATCTTTGTGCGCACAAAAAGCTTGCAAAAATCCTTAAAATCAAAGGGGAAAATGGGATAAAGATAGTTTCTGCCTGAGAGGGTTTTGCTGGTGCACATTACGACAATTCCTATGACCGTTCCCGCTATTATGCCGTATATTCCGATTAGCTGTGTCAAAATCATCATAATTATCCGCAAAAATTTTGTGCTGTAGCTGATTTCAAAGCTTGGCTGTGAAAAGGAGGCTATTGCCACAAAAGCAGAGAAAATAATTGCTTGTGGCACAAACCAGCCTGCATTTACCGCAAATTCCGACAGTATTAATCCGCCAATAATACCGATTGAGTTTGAAAGGCTGTCGGGCGTGTTGACCGATGCAAGCCGCAGCGCGTCAACGACAAATTCGAGCACTAAAAACTGTGCGAGCAGTGACATTGACATTTTTTCGTCCGACAATATAAACGTGAGCCACCCCGGCACGTATTCTCTATAATTATTCAAAAGAAGCACAAACGGCAACAGGTATATGGTCATTAAAGAGGATATACATCTGATTATTCGCACATATGTGCCTGTAATGGGCGGAAAATAATAATCGTCCACCTCTTTAAAGAAATCTGCAAATGACACGGGCAATATCATAACGCCCGGTGAATTATCCATTATTACGGCAATTCTGCCCTCTAAAATGCTTGCACTTGCAAAGTCGGGTCTTTCCGAGAATTTGGTTTTTGGCAGTGGATTGAAAAAGCTTGTGGGTATCATTGCTTCGCTAAGTGCCTGCTGTGTCATTGATATGCCGCTGACCTTGATTTTGCTGAGTCGTTCGCGCAGTTTTTTAATTATTTTATCATTGGCGAGCCCGTCAATATATGCAATCACTATATCCACCTTGGAGCTTTTGCCGACCTGATGATACTCCATTGTGAGCCGTGGGTCGCGTATTCTGCGACGAATGAGCGCGGTGTTCATAACAAGCGCTTCCACAAATCCGTCCTTTGAGCCGCGGACAGAGCGGTCCTTTTGCGGCTCCTCTATGCCTCTGAGCGGATAGGTTCTTGAATCTATTAGAAGTGCATCGCCAATGCCGTCTATAAGCAGCACAGCGGGGCCTGAAAGCAACGACGTTACTATTGTTTCTATATCGTCGCTTGCGTCGGCTTCGGTGTATGGCATATGACTTTTTGAAAATTCTGTCATATTGTCAATATCCTTTAATTCCTCCGGTGTTATTTTATAAAGGAATTCCATCAGCTTTTCAAAAACCGCATCCTTCATAAAGCCGTCTATAAAATACAGTGCCGCCCTGCGCTCGCCAATTATTATATCGCGCTTTATAATGTCAAAATTGCGCTCAGGGTGAACGCGGCTGTCAATCTCATAAATGTACTTATCTATATTATAAGTCATAAAAAACGCCCCTTTCGTGATTACAAGTATTGTAACCAAAAGGGACGTTTTTATTTACTTTTTATACCTGCGTCTTACAATAACGGTTTTTTCGCCGTTTGCGTTTTTGCCGCCTGTAAATTCGAACATAACCGATATAAAGAGGGCAACGCACAGCGCTGCCGCCGCAACGATGAGCACCCAGACAATTATAACCTCTGCGGTATTCTCAGCTCGGTCTGCGGTGATTTTTTTCTCTCGCTTAATGGATAGACTATCAAGCGAGCTGTTAATCACCTGCTTAAACTCATTAGAAAACTCTGTTCCGTTTTCAAAAAAGCCTATGCTGTACAAATTACCATTGCGAATAGTTATATACTGCAGACCGCAAAACGCGCCGCCGCTGTCCTTATCGGTGCTCTGCACCTCAAATAACAGCATATCGCCAAGCTCCAAAAGGGTGTAGTTGTTTTCCTGCCCCTTTGGCAAGAGCTTGTCAGCAATGTCTGCCGCGTTATCGTCCGACAAAAGCGACAGCTCATACAGTTGTTTTGAAAACTCTGTCTGGGTGCACTTGACCTGTATTTGTTGTCGGTTGTCGGCACTGTTTGCAAAGAGTATTAAATTATTATCGGCAAAGTATTTCTTTACCGACTGCACAGTATGTCCAAGGCTTTCTACATATTCCTCGTTACTGTTAATTAAGTCCTCGGTCAAGACGGAAAAGCCGCTGTCGATATCCATATTAAAATCATATGCATACGCACCTGCGGTTATGGAAAAAGCGAGGCAAAGCACAGCGGTTATAATTATAAATCTTTTCAACTTGCAAGCATTCCTTATATATTATTCTGCTTTTTTGCTGCAGTAAGGGTATTCTTCATAAGCACCGATATTGTCATCGGTCCGACACCGCCCGGCACGGGGGTTATGGCCGATGCCACAGGCTCGACCGCGGCAAAATCAACATCACCGCAGAGGTGACCGTCACCGTCTCTGTTCATACCGACGTCAATCACCACAGCGCCTTTTTTTACCATATCGGCCGTTACAAAGTTGGCAATGCCGACAGCCGATACCAGAATATCTGCGCCCTTTGTAACCTCTGCAAGATTTTTGGTGCGCGAATGGCAGATTGTAACGGTGCCGTTTTTATGGAGCAGAAGCATTGACATGGGTTTACCCACGATGTTCGAGCGTCCGATTACGACACAGCTTTTGCCCTCAGGTGAAATGCCCTCGTAATCGAGCATTTCCATAATTCCCGCGGGGGTACAGGGCAGAAAATCAAAATTTCCTGTCATTATTTTTCCAACGTTAATGGGGTGGAAAGCGTCCACGTCTTTAAGGGGTGAAATTGCGTCGATTACGCGCTGTTCGTCAAGCCCCTTGGGAAGCGGCAGCTGACAGAGTATGCCGTTTACGGTTTTATCCGCGTTAAGCTTATCAATCAGCGCGAGCAGCTCTTCCATTGTGGTGCTTGCAGGCAGGGCAAATTTGAGCGAGCGAATGCCTGTATACTCGCAGGCGCGCTCTTTATTTGCGACGTAAATCTTTGATGCGGGGTCGTCACCGACGATGATAACCGCAAGGCAGGTCTCTATTCCCTTTTCCTTAAGTGCGGAAACCTCTGCCTTTACTTTATCCTTTACTGCGGCTGATATTTTTTTGCCGTCAATTAATTTTGCCATAATTATTCCTCTATACTTTCTTCGGTTATTGGTTCTTCACTTGCCTCGTTTTCTGCAAACATAGACACATATTCCGTATCACTGCTTTGAGTCTTTTGCTTGCGTATGATGAGGAACAAAGCGACGGCGGCTCCGATGCAGATAAGGAAGGAAAGCAATGATGAGACGCGTATGTTGCCAACAAGATAAAGACTGTCGGTTCTAAGTAATTCTATAATTCCTCTGCCAAAGCCGTACCACACGCAGTAAGAAAGGATTATCTGACCGCTGAAAAGGCGCTTTTTGCTTATCTTATGCAGGATATATACGCCGATTAAGCACCAGACCGATTCATAAAGGAAGCAGGGATGCGCCAGCACACCCTCACCCAGTTCTGCGGCTACGGCCTCGCTCGTCATACCAAACCAAGAGCTGCCCGTGGCGCTGCCAAAGGCCTCTTGATTTACGAAGTTGCCCCATCTGCCGATGCCCTGACCGATTAAAAAGCCGATTGCCGCCATATCAAAGGCGTCCAGTATATTAACACGTCTAAGCCAGCACATCAAGGCGCCCGAAACGAGCGCGCCTATAACCGCGCCGTATATTGCAAGGCCGGCAAAACCGCCTGATGAGAAATTGAAAAATTCGGTTATTTTCATATCGTCGCTGAAAACGATGTAATAAAGTCTTGCCGAAAGAACGGCAACGGGTGCTGCAACCAGCACAACGTCAAGCAAACGGTCAAGATTCACAGAGAAGCGTTTGGCGTTGAAAAAAGCGTATACAAGTGCGAGCAAAAAGCCGAGCGCAATTATTATTCCGTACCAATACACGTTCCAGCCGCCAAATATTGGAAGCGTGAACGCGACGGGCTTTACCGGAATGTTTATGCCGAAAATAGTTACGTCATATACCATTTTATTTCCCCCTATTTTTTAGGAACGATTACCGAAAGTACAGTGTTTTCGGGATTTAGAAGTGCAAGTCTTTCCATAACATCAGACTTTTTAAGGTTTTTGAGAATTTCTATATCATCAAAGGGTCCGTTTTCGAACATTGCACAATCCACAAGGCTCATAACGATGCCTTCAACTGTATTATACCTCTTTACAGCCGCGCCGTAAAGACTTCTTCTTGCAGATTCGAATATTTTTTCATCTATTCCTTCGGTCTTCAGCCTTTCCACCTCA
>CALDPI010000211.1 GCA_937912045.1 uncultured Clostridia bacterium | reverse complement strand
AGACAGACGCATATATAAGAAATGCGATGAAAGAGTTTTTGCCTGAAACCACAAAGATTATTATTGCTCAGCGAATTTCTTCAGTAGAGCACGCAGACAAAATTATTGTTATGGACGGCGGAAAAATTTTGCTTGACGGCAAACCGTCTGAGGTTTTTTCACAGGTTGAGCAAATTAAAAAAATCGGCCTTGACGTTCCGCAAACAACCGAGCTTATGCATATACTTAGCAAAAACGGTTGCAGCCTTCCAAGCGGTGTTATCAGCATGGATGCTTGCGTGGAAGAGCTTTTTAAATTTTTAAGGAGAGAAAACAGTGGCGACGCTGAGCGTTGAAAAATTAACCTATGTTTACGGGGAAAAGTCCCCATTTGAAAAAACCGCCATCAGAGACGTCACGTTTTCTGCAAGCAGCGGTGAAATAATCGGCGTTATCGGACACACAGGCTCCGGTAAATCCACTTTAGTGCAGCATCTTAACGGTTTGCTTCGTGCAAATTCCGGCAGGGTGCTTCTTGACGGTGAGGATATCTGGAAAGAACCCAAGGAAATCCGCAAAATCAGGTTTAGAATCGGAATGGTTTTTCAGTACCCCGAATATCAGTTGTTTGAAGAAACCGTTTATAAGGACATTGCATTCGGTCCTACGAATATGGGGCTTTCTGCTGACGAAATTGATGAGCGCGTTCTAAAAACTGCCGATATGTTAGGCATTGAAAGGGAACTTTTACAAAAGTCACCCTTCGACCTGTCGGGCGGTGAAAAACGCCGCGTTGCCATTGCAGGTGTGATGGCGATGCAGCCCGAAATAATTGTGTTTGACGAGCCGACTGCAGGTCTTGACCCTGCCGGACGTGACCTCGTGCTCGCAAAAATCAAAGAATACCGCGACCGCACGGGTGCACTTGTCTTTGTCGTATCTCACAGCATGGAGGATATGGCAAGGGTTGCCGACAAGCTTCTTGTTATGAACGGCGGACAGCTTTTTATGTTTGATACTGTAAAACGGGTCTTTGCCGACAGCAAGCAGCTTGAAAAAATCGGACTTAACGTTCCGCAGGTGACACGGGTGTTTGCCGCGCTCAAGGAAAAGGGAATAGACGTTGCCGATAATATTTTCACCGTTACCGATGGTGCAGCTGCACTTCTTTCATATCTGAAAGGGGGAAGCGCTAATGATTAAAGACATTACCTTCGGTCAGTATTTCCCCGGTAATTCGGTAATACACAGACTTGACCCACGCATAAAGCTTGTGCTTTCGCTTGCGTTCATAATTTTTATTTTCGTCGCACAGAATGCCGTTTCCCTGGCGTTTATTGCCTTGCTGACGTTAGCGCTTGTTTTAATATCGCGCGTGCCACCCTCACTTTTTCTTAAAAATATCAAAGCTATACTGTTTGTTATCGTTTTAACCTCTTTGCTTAATGCGCTTTATGTAAAAACGGGCACTGTGCTTTTGGAGTTCTGGGTTATTAAAATAACGGTAGATGGCATAGCCCGTGCGCTGTTTATGTCTTTTAGAATTATTATTCTCATCATCGCAAGCTCGCTTTTGACCTATACAACCACCCCGACCGAGCTGACAGACGCTATTGAGCGACTGTTAAAGCCTTTGCGTTTTATCGGCTTGGGTGAAGCGGTGCACATTATGGCTATGATGATTACAATCGCCCTGCGTTTTATTCCAACACTGATTGAAGAAACCGAAAAAATTATGTCGGCCCAAAAGGCGAGGGGAGCGGATTTGGAATCGGGTACGCTCTTTGAGCGTGTAAAGGCGCTAATACCCATACTCGTTCCGCTTTTAATATCCTCTGTTCGCCGCGCTTATGACCTTGCCGAAGCAATGGAATGCCGTTGTTATAACGGTGGCAGCGGCAGACAGAGAATGAGGCAGTTAAAGCTATGCAGACTTGATTATACGTGCACAGCACTTGTTGTTTTGTGCATGGCGGCAGTAATTGTGTTCAATATACTTTTTTAAGGTGTTTATATGCGTAAGTTGCTTTTGAAAATTTGTTATGACGGAACAAACTATTGCGGTTGGCAGGTTCAGCCCAACGGCATCACTGTTCAGCAAAAGCTCTGTGAAGCGCTTTCTGATTTGCTTTCTGAAAAAATCGACGTCACAGGCTGCAGCCGAACAGACTCGGGCGTTCACGCGAACGAGTTTTTCTGTCATTTCACCACAAATAACACGAGCGTGACAAACAAAGGCTTTGTCGGCGCACTCAACGTGCGCTTGCCTTTTGATATTTCCGTGCTTGATTGTTATGAGGTCGAAGACAATTTTCACGCAAGGTACGACGCGCTCGGCAAGCAGTATATATACAAGTTTTATAGGTCGGACGTTAGAAATCCTTTTCTCGATAAATATGCGCTTCGTCTGTATCATCCGCTTGATATGGATAGCGTTTCAAGGTTTTGTGAGCAGATTATCGGCACGCAAGATTTTGCGGCATTTTGCGCTTGTGGAAGGGAATATGACTCCACCGTCCGCACGATAACTGAATGTAAAATTGATTACAAGGACGGAATATATACTCTCACCATCTCGGGCGACGGTTTTCTATATAATATGGTGCGCATAATTGCCGGAACCGCATTATCGGTTGGATATGGTCGCCTTTTACCTGATTGTTATCTTAATATTTTTAAGTCCGGTAATCGTTCCGAATGTGGAGAAACATTACCGTCCCACGCGCTTTTTTTAGATAAAGTATACTATTAAATTTGGGGGATAATAT
>CALDPI010000210.1 GCA_937912045.1 uncultured Clostridia bacterium | reverse complement strand
CAACACCTTGAGAATGCCGTTAAAATCGCCGTACTGCGGAGGCACGCCGCCTTGCGTCAGCGGCTTGCTCGTTTCGATATACGGGCTGGAGCCGTAGCCATTGTCGCTGACGATATAATCAACGTTGTGGGGGTAGCCCGGAATGGGCTTATGAACGTAGTATTTTATTCCGCGCGCCGAAAGCACGTGCATAAACTGGTCGGCGGCTGACTGACCGCTGTAACAGGTGATGACGATGCTGTTGACCTCGATATTCATACTCTTAACAAGGTCAATCTGACGCAAAAGGTCCATATCATAGCTGATGCCGAGGTCGGCGCGGATTTTACTCTTTTCAATGTTTTCCGCGCTTATGCAGAAAATAATCTCAACCTGCTCACGCAGGGTGCAGAGCATTTTTATCTTTGCATCAGGCTCGAACCCGGGCAGAACGCGTGAAGCGTGAAAATCGTCAAAAAGCTTGCCGCCAAACTCAAGATACAGTTTTCCGTCGAAGCGGGCAATCCTTTTTAAGATGTTTTCGCGCTGTTTATCGACGTATAGTTGGTTGTTAAACCCCATTTTTACCATTTTGCGTCCCCCCTATGAACCACATAATGAAATTTTATCACAAATCGGCCGCAACTTCAACCTTAAATAAAAGTTTTTATTACTGTCTTAGTGACCTTGTCGTCTGTTTTGTGACCTGCTTGAAGTATTTTAAGAAATGGTTATAATCACAAAAGCCCACCTGTGCTGCAACCTCCTTTGCCGATAGGTTGGTGCTTGCAAGCAGACGCGCCGCCTCCTCTATTCGAAGGGTAAGCACGTATTTGTGAAGCGACTTGCCCGTTTTTGACAGCACAAGGCGATTAACGTAATTGGGATGGTAGCCAAACCTTTCTCCGAGTGCACGGTTTGTAAGCTCCTCTTTATAATGCGCGTTTATATATTTGAGTATTTCTTGGGTTTTCTGCTCTTTGCCTGTAAGGGCTTTTGTTTTTTCAAAAAAACGCTCATACTCGATTAACAGCTCTGCCAAAAGCGCCGCCGACTTTTCCCTGTAAAACGGTGGCTTTTCGGTCTGCTCACTACAAAGCTTTTGCACCGTTTCACTTTCGAAATACATATTGGCGACGGCATCCAAATTACCGTTATAGCCGTTTTCCCAAAAAGCCGCGATACACTCGCCCTGTGCGACGGCGGAATTTACCACGGTTGCCTCGCCATAGGTGAGTGTCATTTCACGGGTTGCCGTTTTTACAACTGCTGCATCGCCCACGCAATACACAAAGCAGGGCTTTTGAATGTTTAACTCTGTATCGGCCGACAGCTTTTTAACACTTATAACATCAAATTTCAAGTCGTCACCTCCACATCAATTCAATTATAACCCTTTTAGTTTTAATTTCAACACTTTTATTTAATTTTGAATGTTTTTATAAAACAAAAAAGCCCATCGCTTGATGGGCTTTTAAATTAATCAATTTTTCCGTAAAGCGGAAGGCCTGCGGCGTCTGCCTTGGGTGCGCGGTCCACAACGGGAGCGGTTGCCTGGCGGTTATCGCCTCTTCTGCCGCCTCTGCGGTCATCACGACGGCCTCCGCCAACCTGTGAAATGACAACGCGGCGACCTGCGCCCTCACCAACCGAGTGTGACTCGACACCGTCGATAGCCTGTATCTCGGTGTGGATTATGCGGCGCTCATAGGGGTTCATCGGTTCGAGCGTGCGACTGCGACCGGTGCGGAGAACCTGCTTGGACATACGGTGTGCAAGGCCCTTTAAGGTCTGCTCGCGCTTCTCGCGGTAGTTGCCTGTATCAAGCGATACGCGGAAGAAGCCGTCGCCCGTGTTAGCGGCAAGCGACACAAGATACTGCAGTGCGTCAAGTGTTTCGCCGCGGCGACCGATTATTATGCCAAGGTTTTCACCCGTTAAAATTATGCGTGCGCCGTTATCACTCGGGATAACGGAGATTTCGGTGTTTTCAAGGTTTAACTCTTTGAGAATTCCCTTTAAATATGCAACTGCACGGCCTGCGGCGGTGTTTGCATCAATCTTATCAGCGGGGATTGCTTCTGCCGGGGGTGCCACAGGGGCAGCCTTTTCAGCCTTCGGCTCTGCCTTTTTTGCAGGTGCCTTGTGGCCGTCTTTTTTGCGCTGAGATTCCTTCTTTTCGCGTTTTTTCGGTG
The DNA here is from genome assembly GCA_937912045.1 of uncultured Clostridia bacterium. Taxonomy (GTDB): domain Bacteria; phylum Bacillota; class Clostridia; order Oscillospirales; family Acutalibacteraceae; genus SIG589. Next base: position 5,892 of record CALDPI010000210.1, on the reverse strand, counting down.
CAGGGTCGGGCAGTTCAACGAAAACCCTTACCTTAGCGAGTGAGCCACCGAAAAGTCCCAGTGTTTTTTTCTTGGGGTTTGCAAGTACCTCAAACTGTACTTCATCTTCAAACGAGACGTTAAGCTCTGCTTTGGCTTTTTCGGTTGCCTCTTCCAGAGTTTCGCCTACGCCTATTGCTTCTTTAATCAACTGTGCTCCTCCTAATCTATCTGAGCCGTCTTCTTACGGTTTTGTTCGTTCTTAAAACGTGTATAGACCTCTTTTGTTTGTTCCTTTGCAATCATAACGTTCGGGCCGAATTTGAGCGAAATTACTGTCTGAATTACGCCGCCGATGATTGCAGAGCATGCCCAATAAAAGCCCAACGCTCCGGGGAAGCCGAAGCCGATGAACAGAGAAATTAAGGGCATTGTGAGCATCATTCCCGACATATTCGGTGCGTCGGGGTTTTGGATTTTCTGGATTTTAAGTGAAACGATTGATGCGAGCATCTGTGCCGCAAAGGACAAGAACGGAATTATCCAGATGAGCTCTGCCTTTGAAAAATCGAGAGAAAAATGGGGCTGCTGTGTGAGGTTGATGCCGAAGAAATTGAAATCAATACTATCAAGCACTTCGGGCTTTATGGCGTCAACCATGCCTTTTTCGATATAAGGAATAAGCTCGATGGGACGAGCAAGCTTTACACCCTCGATGCTTTTCAGTGCGGTTTCAATGGTGGCGGCAGGCACACCGCAGATGTAACGAAGCGGATTTACAACGGCATAATAAATACCCATCATAAACCCCATTCGCAGAATGAGCGGCAGACATCCACCCGACATTGAAACGTTTTCTTTCTGATAAAGCTCCTGCATTTCCTGTGTGTAACGCTGTTTGTCATCACCGCAACGCTTCTTGATTTCGTCAAGCTTCGGTCTTATGCGCATTTGCTGCACAGAGGACTTTTGTGACTTTATTGTAAGCGGAATCATTGCAAGGTTGGCAATGACGGTAAACAAAAACACTGCGGCGGCAAAGTTGTTTCCAACCAGCCCCGACAGGAAATTGAGTATATATCCCATTGGAACGCTTATTATATCATATAACTTTTCCATTAGTTTCTCCTTTAGTTTTGCGGGGCGGAACGGGGTCGTATCCACCCTTGCAAAGCGGATTGCATCTTAGTATCCGCCAAAAAGTGAGCGCCAAGCCTTTGAGTGTGCCGTGCACACTCAGCGCTTCCATTGCATACTCCGAACAGGTAGGTATGAAACGGCAACAACCACGCGCCTTGAGCGGTGATATATATTTTCTGTAAAGCTCAATAAGCTTAATTAACAGCTGTTTCATCTTTGTCTACCCATATACCTGCGCTTCGCAGGTGCGCTTCAATCCCCGCTCTGATATAGTGGCTTTTGAGTGCGGGGGTGCGAACTCGTCCGACAAATACAATATCATATCCGCCGCGGATATGCGGCAGACATTCACGAAACGCGGACATTATTACACGCCGCGCACGATTGCGGGATACGGCACCTCCAATTTTTTTGCCCGTTGTTATTCCAACACGCACCACGCCCAGCCGGTTGCGCACAACGTAGGTTATGACACCCGGGTGAACAAAGCTTTTGCCTCTGCCGTATGCCCTTTTAAACTCCTTGTTGAGTTTCAGCTTTAAGACTTTTTCCATCAGGAATTCACTTTCACTTATTAGTAAGTGAGCTGCTTTCTGCCCTTTGCTCTGCGACGGGCAAGTACCTTGCGGCCGTTAGCGGTAGCCATTCTCTTTAAAAAGCCGTGCTCTTTCTTTCTGTGAAGCTTCTTGGGTTGATAGGTTCTTTTCATTTTATACCCTCCTTTACTGTTTAGGCGAAATTAGGCTATATTACAACATAGCCTGTCAAGTTAGCATTATATCAAAATTCGTCCTCGGTGTCAATAAAAAATTAAAAGAGAGCCACCGGGCTCTCCTCATTATGCAGATATATTTACCGACATATATTGCTCCACCGCGTAGCACGGCACGCCTGTCATTTTCGAAATATCCTCAAAGCTGTCGCCGTTTTCCTTTATATCCTCGCTGTCGAGCAGCAGTGCGGCGGCAAACAGGTCGGCCTCGCGCTCGTATCGGCCGGTCACAAAATTTGTGCTGTCGGTCAGGAAGACCGTATTTACTCCCTTGTGCAGCAGTGCGTGCCCCAGCTCATGCGCGGTGCAGGCCGTATCAAGCGGAGCTCCGATTGCAGAGCTTATCACAACGGCCTGTTTTCCTGCCGTTTCCATATAAAACCCGTTGATTTTTCGGGGTAGGTCTGCGCGAAGCAGCGTTATTCCAAGACAGCGGCACAGCTCTTTCGGGTCGCGGGTGCCGTATTCCTGCTTCAGCTTCTCTGCAAGACACAGTATCATCCTTGTCATCAGTCGCTCTCCTTTTCGTTCTGGCTGAACATAATATTAGCGGCAAGCAGCATGGCGTCGAACAGCTTTTGAGTGTCCTTGTCGTCGAGCAACGTTCCCTTGAACATTAATCCTCCTGTTGATTTTATACTTTCACGCATACTCTCGAGTGCGTCTGCGATTTCTTTCGGTCCTTCGCCGTCGCCCGAAAGCAGAAAATCTGCAGACACGCAAAAAACACGACTCATCTCCATTATTATATGGCTGTCGGGCTGCCGTCTGCCCTGCTCATACATTCCAACAGTGCTTTGCGATATTCCAAGCATTGCACCAAGTTCTGCCTGTGTGTAGCCTTTATTTATTCTCAATTCCTTAATTCGTCTGGCGAAGCCATCCATATTATCACCCCATCCGATTATAACACGAATCGTGTGTTTTTGTCAAGTCGTTTAATTATCTCCAAAACCGACAAAATTTTACTGCAACAAATGTTTAAACACACCAAATGTGTGATTTATGGCAAAATTACCTTGACTAAATCACACGTTATGTGTTATTGTAAAAGTGCCGACTATCACACATCCTGTGTAGTCGGATAAATTATCACACAAAATCACACGTTGCGTGTAGAAAGGTGAAGAAAATGACGTTAAAAGAACTTGGAAATGAATATTTAAGACAATACGAACAGTTAAGGGAATACATAAAAGCTTTAAAAAAGACCGAGCGTGACCTTTCACGCAAGCAGCAGCTGCGACTGCGCCGACGAATTCTCGCACTATATGCCGATGCGGCATCGCTTAAGGTTACGGGCGAGCATCTTGTGAACTATTACGGTGGCGCCCATGAATAGGATAACCTTTAGTCTTGAGGTTTTTGGTGAGCGCGCGGCCAAGGCTGCCTTTGACAGCAACGGCAGCAACGAACGCTATCTTGAGCATCTTAAAAAGCTTTTGCACAAGGCGATAAAGGAGGAGCTGACCGAAAGCCAGCGCGATGCCGTTATGGGCTTTTATTTTCAGAACCTTTCGGTGAGTGAAATGGCCGCGGCACGTGGGGTGAACAAATCTACAATATCGCGCAATCTGCACCGCGCCTGCCAAAAGCTTTCACTCGTTATGCAGTACGGCGCTTCGCCCATTTATCTGTCGCAAGAATAATATAACAAAACCAAAGTACCGATTGTGGTACTTTGGCAACAAAAAAGCCCTGCAAAGTTTTCTTTGCAGGGCATTAATTTTACCAGTTCACGTCGCAGGAGATAAGATTATAGCCGAAGGCGCTTTCGCCGTTGGCATAGAAGACGCTTTCACACTCAAACTCCTCTGCCGAGGTATCGGGGTTGACTGTGAGCACCGACAAAACCGTTATCGTTCCGTCACCGTTATAGGTGAAGCTTTTGACGGTGTGCTTATAAATATCGTAGCCGCAGGCGGCAAGCTCATAAAGTGATACATCCGCCTCCTCGGTGTTTACGCCGTACATATTATATATAAAGCCGTCGACCGCAGGTTTTTCGGGTGTGCCGTTATCGACAAGCGAGAGTGCCGCACCGTGAATAAGCGCTGCATCACTCTGAAAATCGGTGCCGAAGCAATAGTTGTGAGAAAGCATATTCTCAAAACGGGCAATCTTAACGCCGTCCGGCTGCTGCGAGGTGACCTCTGCAACGACGGGGGTGGTATTTTCAGGTGCTTTTTCTGTGTTTGCCAAGGGGAAAAAGCCTATGATAACGACCATCAAAAGCTCTACAATTTGTTTAAGCACGATACACACCACCTTGTTTAAAAAATGTTTTTCGCGGTATTTCACCCACTACATATAGTATATACCCATAACTCACAAAAAGCGATTTCAAATGAGTTACAAAATAGTATCAGTTTTGTAACTAAAACGGCCTTGTTTTTCGTTTGTAGAAATTTTGCGCATATTTTTGTGTGTTTTATACTGTTTTTAGGTAAAAAATGCTCGTTTTTCGACTTTTCGACAGCATTTTCCACAATAATTATTAAACTTATAGAATATTTTTAGTTGAAAAGTTAATAAAGTAATGATATAATTTTGATATCTTAGTTGAAAGGGTTGTTCACATTGAAACAGTATCCGGTATCAAACATTAAAAACATTGCCCTGCTTGGACACGGCGGAAGTGGTAAAACCACGCTGGCAGACGCAATTTTATATTATGGAAAGGCTACAGACCGCATAGGTAAGAACGCAGACGGTACTACCGTTATGGACTTTGACGCCGAAGAGAAAAAGCGCAAGGTTTCGGTCAGCACGTCGGTTTATCCGATTGAAATCGGCGGAAATAAAATCAACCTGCTTGATGCGCCCGGCCAGTTCGACTTTGCAGGCGGCGTGAGTGAGGCTCTTACCGCCGCAGATTCTGCGCTTATCGTGCTTTCGGGTAAATCGGGTCTGACGGTTGGTGCACAGAAGGCATATGACAGTGCCCGCGCACTCAAGAGACCCGTTGCCTTCTTTATTAATAAGCTTGATTCCGTTCACGCGCATTTTTACCGCGTTATCTCCATTCTCACGGGAAAATACGGCGGTGTTATCTGCCCCGTTATCATTCCGTTTGTTGAGGGTGAAAAGGTTGTTTGCTACATAAACCTGGTTGACGGCAAGGCATACACCTTTGACGGTGTTGTGGCCAAAGAATACGGCTCTGTGCCTGAAAACTCTGATACCACGAGTATGCGCGACATTATGCTTGAGGCGGTTGCCTCCACCGACGAAGAGCTTATGGAAAAGTATTTTGGTGGCGAGACATTCACAGCCGACGAAATTAAGACGGCGCTCCGCAAGGGTATGCTCTCAGGCGATATTTGCCCCGTAATGTGCGGTGTCGGTCAGGACGGTGCAGCCGTTTCGCTTATGACCGACCTGCTTGCAGAAATTGCTCCCTCTGCGGCTGATACCACCATCCTCTGCGACAAGGACGGCGAGGAAGAAAAAATTAATCCGTGTGAGAGCGGTCCTGCCGCCGCGGTTGTCTTCAAGACGATTGCCGACCCGTTTGTCGGAAAGCTTTCATACTTTAAGGTTATAAGCGGCAGCGTTGCAGCCGACAGCAAGCTTATCAACCGCCGCACAGGCAACGAAGAGCGTCTTTCAAAGGTTATGTGGATTAAGGCAGGCAAGCAGGAGGATGCCGCACGCATCGGCACGGGCGACATTGGCGCCGCCGTTAAGCTGGGCAACGTCATAACGGGCGACACGCTCTGTGATGCCGCCTGGGGCAAGAGCATTATTGCCGCCGCTTTCCCACAGCCGCAGCTTACCATGGCGGTTTACCCCAAGCAGAAGGGCGAAGAAGAAAAAATTGCACAGGGTCTTTCACGTCTTATGGAAGAAGACCCCACCATTCTATTTGCCGTTAACAACGAAACCAAGGAGCAGCTCTTATCCGGCCTCGGCGAGCAGCATATCCACGTTATTGTTTCCAAGCTTGCCTCAAAGTTCGGCGTATCGGTTGACCTGCTCACACCGCGCGTTGCATACCG
>CALDPI010000209.1 GCA_937912045.1 uncultured Clostridia bacterium | reverse complement strand
CAAGGTGGTTTCCAAGTATAACGGCTCTACACTGACCCAGTGGTTTACCCTGGCTTCCGGCGGCAAGGCTTTGGAGGTCACCGGACGCATCGATTGGCACGAAAAGCACAAGATGCTTAAAACCGCGCTTTCAATGCTTTTGGTGCTCTTGGTGCTTGCGGGCGCAACGCTTGCCGTTATAAAGCTCATTCCCGAAAAGGAGGATGAGGCCCCTTCGACCGACACACAGGACGTAACGGTTTACACCTTTACCGACACCGACGTTGAATCGGTATCGCTCAAGCGAGGTGACGGCACCGTAGTGTACAATGCCGCCCTTAAGGAAAGCAGCGACAGCAGCGAAAGCACCACAAGCGTTGTTTGGTCGATTGAGGGAATTGATGCCGCACTTATTGACGCATCTTCGCTTTCCTCACACATGGATTCGCTCATCACGCTGTCGGCCATACGCGAAATTGAGGCCGAGGACGGCGCTGATTACGGCTTTGCCTCTCCGCTTTACACCATAAACGTTAAAACGCGCAAGGGTGATTTGAAAACGTTGCTTGTCGGCAACAAAACACCGAGCGATTCGGGCTTTTATGCCAAGCTTGACGGCGGCGATAAGCTCTATCTGCTCTCAAGTGATACCGTGGCACAGTTTGATACGAAAAATGAGGAACTCGCTGTAACGACGGTTATATCTGCCGCCGTTTCCGACAGTGCGACCGAGAAGTACTTTCAAGAGAGCACCCTCACGTATTTCGACAGCCTGACCCTCAAGCGCAAGAACGCAAAGACTATATCCTTTATATCCAACTTTGACGATGAAACAAACCAGCTGATTCCTTATATGCTCACCTCGCCCGTCAATCGTGCAGGCGACACCGAGGCTGTAACAAACCTTGTTTCAATCGCGTCCGGCGGACTTAACGCCACCGCGGCATACGTGCTGAACCCCACGGCAAAGGATATGGCGCTTTTCGGACTCAATTCGCCCGAAATGGAATTCGAGCTCAAATACGGAGGCAAAACCATAAAGCTTACCGCGACAGAGCAGTCTGACGGTTTCTTTGCGGTTATGTCGGCTTCAAACAGCAAAATCATCTTTAAGGTCAACGCGTCCGACCTGCCCTTTGCAAACGCAACGGTTGATGACTTTCTCAGTTCTATGCCATTTATTGAGATGATTACCAATTTTGAGAGCATCACCTGCGCAACCAAGAGCGACAAGCACGTCTTTGCGATTGCTTACGCCACCGATGAGGACGGTGAAGAGGATATTTCCTCTGTTACTGTTAACGGCAAGGAAATTGACGATGAGCAGTTCAGAACCTATTATCAGTATCTCGTCGGCACCGAGCCGAACGAAACCGTTTACGACAAGGTATCGGGCGAGGCTGATTTCACCGTCACCTGCAAGGGACGCGGCAGCAACAAGACGACTGTGCTTAAGTTTATAAAGCAGACCGACCGCCGTTATTATTTTGAAATAAACGGCGAGCCTATCGGACTTGTTTCCACAACCTATGCCGAAAAGCTTATAAGCTATGCAAACGACCTTGCAGCCGGCAAGGAAATTCCTGAATATTAATGAAAAAACTTGGCGGAACGTACCCTTAAGGATACGTTCCGCCAAGCCTTTTATTTCGCGCATAACACAAAACAAAAAGACACGGTAATGCTGATGCATACCGTGTCTTTTTAACAGATTAGACCGCAAAAATTTGCTTTTTAGGCGTTTTGTCCTTAAGAGTGCGTTATTTCTTTTTTATATGTTCTTTAAAAATCCCACTATGTCACCGACGGTTTCTGCCTTTACGTCGCAGAGGGCAGAATGGCATTTTTCCATTTTATATGCCCGACCGACCGCCGTTAGCAGCTGAAGGTCATTTTCCCCGTCGCCAATGCCGACGGTGTCCTCTGCTGCAACGCAGAACTTTTGCATAATGGCACGGGCCGCCGCACCCTTGTCTGCGCTGTGGTTTACGTATTCACAAATGCCGTCGCGATTATAGCAGACACGGGCAATGCTGCTTTTCTTCGGCGTGTCAAAAACGGCAACCTTGAAAACCTCGCTCCCGAGGGTATTAAGCAGCTGCTCGCGCAGGGCGCTGTTTGTGTTTTCGTCAAAGCTTATGCTTTTTGTTCTGCCGTATGCAACGGCACGCGGCGAAAGGGATATAAGTCTGCCTGCCTCTATCTTGCAAAGGCGGTTTTTATAAAGCACACAGTCGCGGTGAATGGCAAGTGCGCCGTCCAGACAGATGAAGACAACCCGTCCCGAAAGCTCACCAAAAAGTGCCTTTAATTCGTCATAGCTTCTGCCACTTGCAACGGCGAAAATGACGCCCTTGTTTAAAAGGCGCTTTATTTCCGTCAGCACCGCTTTTCCAATGCTCTTTTTGCCTGCGGGCAGCAGCGTGCCGTCAAGGTCACAAAACACCATTCGCGTCATATTATCACCGTCCTTTTTTATTACCTATATATAATAACTCATTTTTCCGCATTGTTCAACTGTTTTTACTTGCCATTTCTTTTTATTTGTTTTAAAATTTCTTTGTGGAATATTTCGGAATTTATAAATAATATAGCGGATTTACTTTACACCACCGCTTTTTTATAATTATTTTTGAAAGGGGAACGCTGTATGAAAACATATCTGCGCCACCGAATTTATAATGTTGTTGACGTTAAAGAGCTTATCGCTCTTGAGCATCTGGATTTTGAGGGCAAATACAAAAACTACCGCGAGGCACACGATTTCTGGGAGTTGTGCTATGTTGAAGAGGGCGAGGTTACGCTGACGGTGGATGCTGTCAAGCACACACTCTTTAAAAATCAGCTTTTTGTAATTGCACCGAACAGACAGCACTCTTATTTTTCAAAGTCGGGCAACAAAAGCCGCGTTTTTGTCGTCTGCTTTGAGAGCTTTTCACACAACCTTATTCCCTTAGCCGATAATCTTTTCTCTCTAAAATCGGCCGAAGCGACCTGCATTAAACAGGTGATTAACGAGAGCACGTCCACCTTTATGACCAACTCTGACGAGCTGCTCGAGGTAAGGAGTGATGCCCTTTTCGGCGGCCAGCAGGCGCTGCTTTTACAGCTTGAATATCTGCTTATATGTCTTCTGCGGCACCTCTCAAGCAGGCAGGATTCGGCGGTTGTTTTCTGTAATGACGAAAACTTCCACCGCGAGCTTACCGATGCCATCATCCGCTTCCTGCGAGAGAATCTTTCGCGGCACATCACCCTGTCTGACGTTTGTGATAAATTCAGTTATTCGCGCTCCTTCATTTGCAAGGTCTTCAAGGAGCAGACGGGTCAAACCCTCACCGAATACGCAAACCGCATAAAAATTTCGGAGGCGTGCAGGCTATTACGTGAAACGCCGCTACGCATCAGCGAGATATCGGCATCTCTCGGCTTTAGCGAAGTAAAATATTTTGATTCACTGTTCAAAAAACGGACGGGGTCCTCCCCGAACGTTTACCGAAAGGAGCATAAAAATGGCAAAAATAATTGACAAGCTTTGGAACTGGGGTCACCTCGAAGGCTCGCACAACAAGGTGTGCGGTGTTGAATGCAATATGTCACCCGAGCAATTCGCGAAGGAATATGGCATTAAAAACTCCTTTATCGTGTCCTATGGCGGAAATATTCAGCCGCCTTATCACGACCTTGCAAAGCGAATGTCCTCCTTAAAAGAAATAAAATGGTCGGTCCTCGGTGATGCGAGCACCCCCCTGCCCGACGCAAAGCTCGGCAACACTGAAGACGTGGTTGAGGCCGCAAGGGATGCAAAAAACATCACGGGAGGCGTGGTGGACGACTTCTTTTCGCCCAAGCGCGTGGCACGCTTCACACCCGAGGTGCTGGCCGAAATGAAAAGCACGCTCAATCAAGACGGACTTGATTTTTGGTGCGTGATTTATAAAAACGAGCTGGACGACAAGTTTATCCCCTATCTTGACTGCTTTGACGGCATAACCTTCTGGATTTGGGACTGCGCGGATATTGCCGATATGGAGGCACATCTGCAAAAGCTTACCGCTCTTGCCGCCGGCAAAAAGCTTATGCTCGGCGTTTATCTTTGGAACTATAACACAAGCAGTCCGATGGACGAAGAGTTGTACAGACGACAGCTCACGCATTATTTCACCCTACTCGAGAAAGGCAAAATCGAGGGCATTGTTTTCTGTTCTAACACCCTTGGCGATTCCGATTTGGAGTCCTGCAAAATTCTTAAGGAATACATTGCAGAATACGGTCAGCGCGAGGTGGCAGAATGATTAACACCGTGCTGGGCGCCCTGCCTTTAGAGCAGCTTGGTGTCACCTCACCGCACGAGCATATTTTTATTGATATGCGAAACTGTGTGGATATAAAGGGTGACGAACCTGAATCCTTTTATGAAGATTTCAAGGCGGAAAACCGCGCAGAAGTGTGCCAAGACCCATATGCGATTTTGGATAATGCCTTACAGTCGGATATGGAGGATGCCGTTTGTGAAATGGAATATTTCAAAAAATGGGGCGGACAGACGGTTATTGATTGCACACAGGACGAAATCGGCCGTGATGCGCTGAAGCTCAAAGAGGTATCAAAGCGTACGGGCGTCAATATCATTATGGGGTGCGGACATTATTATGACAAGGCGCATTTCCCTTATGTTAAAGCCGCAACCGCCTATGCCTTGGCAGAGGAAATGCACCGCGATTTGACGGTGGGTGTGCAGGGCACCGATATAAAAGCCGGCATAATTGGCGAAATCGGAACGAGCGCCGTCATAACCGAAGCCGAGCGAAAGGTGCTGACCGCCGCAGGCGTTGTGGGTGCCGAAACCAAGCACGCCATTCACGTCCACACCGACCTCTACACCGAAAACGGCTTTGAAGTTTTCGATATTCTGACGGGCGAGGGTGTTGAGCCTTCAAAAATCTGCATTGACCACGTTGACGTATGGCTCCGTCCCGATTATATCCGCGGACTTTTAAAGCGTGGTATGTTTGTAGAGTTTGATAATTTCGGCAAGGAATTTTATGTGTCGCAAAGAAGACGTTTTGCCTACGACCTTGAGCGAATCGAGGTGCTTAAAACGCTCATTGACGAGGGCTATGGCAAACAAATTTTAATCAGCAACGATATCTGTCTTAAATCAATGTGGAAAAAATACGGCGGACTCGGTTATGCACACATTTTGCGCGCCGTTCGGAATATGGCGCTGGAAAGTGGCATAAGTGAGGATGCTTTCCAGAGCATGTTAACCGAAAACGTTAAAAACTTTTTAAAGTAAGGAGAAATTTATATGAACTACCCGACTATTCCTGCTGCGGAATATACCGCAAGAGTAAATGCTCTTCGCAAGGAGATGGAAAAGCAAAACATTGACATCGTTATTGGCTTTTCCAACCTTTTGGAAATTGGCATTGTGCGCTATTATTGCGGTTTTGCACCCGTTAATGAAAGCTCTGCCATCATAATCCCCCTTAATGACGGGGTTACGGTTTGCAGTGGTCAGGCGTCGTACGACTACTGTCTTGTGCAAAACAAACTGCCCGATTCAAAAATCGCCATCCTGCCCGAAATCGGCGAGGTCAGCGGCTTTGAATACGACACCGAGGGACAGCTTGATTTTTCGGAGCTCTTTGCAGAGGTAAAGGCTAAAAACCCGAACGCTAAGCGCATTGGCTTTATCGGACGTCTTATCTTCCCCGCTATTATAATGGATAAGCTCCGCGCCGCATTCCCGAATGCAGAGATTGTCGATTTTGATGACGTTCACTACGAGCAGAGAATCCGCAAGAGCGACGCGGAAATTGAAATTCTTAAAACCAACTGGGAAATGGTGTCAAAAACCTTTGAGGCTGTTGTGCCGAAAATCAGCGTTGGTATGACAGAGCGTCACATTGAGGGTATGTTCGAGGCCGAAATGATGAGCCTTGGCGCCGAAAGCTACGTTCAGTCCTTTGCGCCGATGGTGGCAACGGGCGAAAAGAACTCTTATATCAGTATGTGTCGCAACACTCTTAGAGAGATAAAGGAAAGCGAAATTTTAAACCTCGCCGCAGGCGTGTCCTATGAGGGATACAACGGCATTATCTGCAGTCCGCTCGGGCTGGGTGAGATTTCGCAGAAAATCAAGGATGCAGTTATGTGCGCCTATGATGCTCTCAACTATGCCTCGGCTAAGATGACAGCAGGTACCCCCTGTGACGTTGTTCTGAACGCGTATACAGAGTATCTTACCAAATACGGCTACATAGATTACTGTCCGTACGGCAGCCTGCACAGCACAGGTATGCTCGAATGTGAGGCGCCCACCTTCACCGTTGACAACAAGCGCGTTATCGAAGAAAATATGGCAATCTGCATCGACGCTTATTTCAAGGGAATGGAATGGGGCTCGTTCAGAATTGAGGACTGCTATTTGATAACAAAGGACGGCGCGAAGCGTATGACGACCTATAACGATGCCGCTATTCCGCGCATTTTCGGAGGTAAATAAAAATGGCAAAGGGTAAGAAAAACTGGGTATTTTGTGACGGTTATCTGCCTCCCCACGGCGACAACCCCGAATTTGAGGGACACGAAGCGCTGATGATTACAAACCTCGGCAAAAAGGCGGCGAAAATTGAGCTTTCGTTCATTTTTGAGGACAAGGCGCCCGAAGATAAAATCTTTCTCACCGTTGAGGGTGAGCGTATGACCTGCGTGCGCCTCGACAAGCCCCTGGGCGAGCGCAAGCTTATGCTTGGCGAAGCAGTGCAGTACACCGTCTGGGTTAGAAGCAGCGTTCCCGTCTGTGCCTGCTTTGGACGTCTGGACGTAAGACAGCCAAATATGGCTTATTACAGCGTTGAAGGATATTCGTTCTAAATTAAAACAACCGTCCTAAAGGGCGGTTGTTTTTTCGAAACAGTTTCGTGTTTTTCCCTCTTGCAAATGTAAAAAGAATTGTTATAATGAAAACAACAAATAACCGAGGTGTTGTTATGAATAAAATTAAGGTTGATTTTTCAAGCTGCGCAGGCAAAATCAAGCCCGTGCACAGTATGTGTTGTGCGCCTTATGTAAAGTCGCTGAATGGCGAACAAAAGCATATTGAAAAATTTTTTACAGAGGGCGCTATCCCCTATTGCCGTCTGCACGACTGCTGTGGCTCATACGGTGGTAGTTACTTTGTTGATGTTCCTAACATTTTCCGCGATTTTAATGCAGATGAAAACGACCCCGAAAACTACGATTTCTACTACACCGATGAATATATAACCGCCGTACAGAAAACAGGGTGCGAGGCATACTACCGTCTTGGCATTACTATTGAGTGGGGCTCTAAAAAATACCGCACTGCACCGCCTGCAGATTATGCAAAGTGGGCGCGTATCTGCGAGCATATCATAATGCATTATAACGAGGGTTGGGCAAACGGCTATCATTACGACCTTAAATACTGGGAAATCTGGAACGAGCCTGAAAACCCGGTAACCGATGTCGGCAGTTCTATGTGGGGCGGCACCAAGGAAGAATTTTTTGAGCTTTACAAGGTTTCAACCACGCACTTAAAAGCACGTTTCCCCGAACTCAAATTCGGCGGCTACGGCAGTTGCGGTTTTTATACCATAACGCGTGACAATATGCCCGATTCTTATTACGCGTTCGTACCGTATTTTACCGATTTTCTTGATATGGTAAAACGCGAAGGATGTCCGCTTGATTTCTTTTCGTGGCATATCTATGGCGACAGTGTAGAAGAACTAATCGCCCACGGAAAATTTGCAAGAGAAACCTTGGACAAATATGGTTTTACCGAAACCGAAAGCCACTTAAACGAGTGGAACTACGGCCCTGAGGGCGGCGGTTTTCTGGACAAGCATACGCTTGTTGGCGCCTCGTTCAACGGTGCTGTGCTGTCATCTTTACAAAACACACCTTATGTCGACATGGCGCACTATTATTGCTTCTCCTACACGGCAGGTTATAATGGTCTTTTAGACCAGAACGACCACACAGTATCTCCTTCTTGGTATCCCTTTGTCGCGTTTGGCAAAATGTACACCTTGGGCTCTGCCGCAAAGGTAGAAACTGATGGCACCGTTTACGGCACCGCCGCATTTTCGGAAAACGAGAGTGCGGTGCTGATTTCAAACTATAGCGACAGTGCCGAAAAGGTCACGCTCTGTTTAGAAAATATCGTGGGCGACACCGCACACATTTTACATATTGACGAGCAGGGCAACCTTGACGAGCGCGAAAGTTTCACAGTATGTGATAACGCCGAAATCACCCTGACGTTGCCAAAATATTCGCTCATTTTTATTGAGATAAGATAAATTTAAAAAACACCGCCTCGGCGGTGTTTTTTGCTTTAACTTTTCTGTTTTTTCAGGTATCTTTCAATTCCAAATGTTTCCATCTCCATATTCATGAAAACAAGGACCGCAATACTCTTTTGTTCCTTCTTCATGTCCTGCCTTTTCACCGCAATAATCGCATTTCCCGTCTTCTCCCAAAATCCAGTCTGGAAAGTCACACATTGACGAACACAGGCCAATTACACAGAGCAATATAACAATAATTGCTGTTTTTTTGTTCATATTTATTCTCCTTACCGTGTCGATAAAAGTTGTCAGTTTTGCTCATACTATTATATGACAATACGTCATATTTGTCAAGCGCGCCTTATGTCATAATGTCATTGGGGTGAGCAAATGAAAAATAATTTGAAAACACTTAGAAAACAGGCGGGGTACACTCAAATTGCTCTACAGATGAAGACAGGCATTGAGCAAGCCCTGCTTTCAAAATTTGAAAATGGTGAGCGTGTGCCTCCTACTGACACATTGATAAGATTAGCTGATTTTTACAATGTTAGTATTGATTACATTTTATGTCGAACTGATGTCCCGGAAATAAACAAATGAAATATCCCCCGTATAACGGGGTGGTATTTCATTTTCGGACATAGCCCTAAACGATACTGGCGGCGCACAAGTGCGCTTTTTGTTGGCCTGCCAGCCACGCAAATGTTACCTGCCACCTGTAAACGGGTTGAACAAAAAGCCTTCCTCCGGGAGGAAGGGGGACCGCTTGCGGTGGAAGGAGCCTGCGAAACTTAAACTTTTTTCTCTCGCCTTACTGCAACTGCTCGGTTGAGTTTTCGCCTTCTCCCTCAGTCGCCTTCGGCGCCAGCTCCCTCCCGGATGGAGCCTTTGACACAAAAGCATCCTACCACAATTTATTATTTGTTTTCTGTTTATCGGCAACAGCCTTTATTAAACCACGCGACTATCGCGTGGTTTTCGTTATACAAATAAAAAACACCGACAGTACTCTGTCGGTGTTAATTCTTTTTATTTATGTTTTTTATTCGGCATCGTCGCAAGCTCAACTTTTTTCGTTTTAACAAAACACATCTTGCTGTATGCAAAACAGCAGCATCATATTTTTTCCCCTTATCCATTAATACTTGTTTTATTTCTTCTGTGGAGCATCTTTCTATATAACCACGAACCGAATGGTCTCTGTTTAACATAAAGCCCTCCTGCACTATGTGGGGACTATATCCCCTTAATAAATAAGATTATAACCCCCATAATAAATGGTGTCAAGGGGGTAGTCAAATGATTGTATTTGATAAGCTTTGGAAAACCATGGAAGAAAAAAGTATTAGCACCTATCAATTACGGGAAAAGTGTGGAATTGATAGCAAAACCGTCAGACGACTGAGAGCAAACGAAAACATCGAAACCAAAACACTCAATAAGCTTTGTGAAGCTCTTTCCTGTGGCTTGTGTGACATAGCGGAATATGTAAAGGATTAAAAAAACACCGCCTCGGCGGTGTTTTTATTTTTTGCGAAAGGCAAAAAACCTTTGGCCAAAATAGTTTATAAGGGTGTAAAGTCCCATTCCAAACAGCTTGGCAATGCGCTCTATCCAAAGGGGCGAGAGAGCAGTGGCAGACAGCACAAGGGCCGCAAGCGGCTGTGCAAGAGAGTAAGCGACGATATAGCAAATCGCCACGTTTATTATAAATTTACCGGCAGCCTTTGCTGTGTTTTCCTCACTTTTAAAGGTGATTCTTTTATTTAGAAAAAAGCTGACGGCCGCACCGACCGCATATGCAACAACGGTTGACACCCAATAGCCTGTCTTTTCAAGCAGAAACATAAGCACCGCTGAAATCAGGGTATTTATTCCGCCGACGAGCAAAAAAAGCAGAAACGATTTATCGAAAATTTTATTCATCTTCATCGTCAAGCACCGTTTCAATTATATACGTGGGACGCTGTTTTGTTTCAATATATATTTTTCCGATATATTCACCAACGACGCCGATGCACAGCATCGTAAGGCCGCCTATAAACCAGACCGAGCAGACGACACTCGCCCAGCCTGCACCCGTTGCAGAGGTTGCCCA
>CALDPI010000208.1 GCA_937912045.1 uncultured Clostridia bacterium | reverse complement strand
ACGTGGGCAACGAGCGTTAGCGAGGCGATAGCACACGGCAGTGTGCTATCGCCTTGTTTTTCCAAATGTTGCCTCTTAAACAAAATCCTATTTCAAATACTCCAGCACTAAAATGATTGAGCGGCCTGTTTCGTGGTCGAAGACGACCCTGTTTACCTTGATTTTTGCCTTTCCGTACTTGTTGACCTCTGTTATGCAGTCCTGCAGGTGATATTTACCCTGCACAACCTCCCAACGCGTTTCGTTGGAGTTTATATACACTTCACAGGTGGCAGCGCCGCTTTCCTTCGCGTTGTAAAGTGCGCTTTTCAGCGTTTCCATTGATTTTTCGGCATTGTCATCGAGCACGATGCCTTCCACGTTGCCGTAAAAATACTCAAGCGAATTACAGGCAGGCAGCGACAGGTTAAAGGCGCCGTTTTTGAGGGCTTCGTCGTCTGCGTTTTTGAAGTCGATATCCATTTTGTGAGTGTCTTTTATGCGGTCGTCGCTTATGTTGAAATAGTAATGCATCGTTATGGGGATATCGCCCGATTTATTGAGGTCGTCCCAGGTGGCGTCAAGATGGTGCCACTTTCCGCCGATTTTAACGAGATTCCACATATGTGCCTCGCCTGCGAAGCCGCAGACAAGCCTTGCAGGTATGCCAAACTGCCCGAGAAGCAGCTGCATCGCACGTGCATAGCCCTCACACACGGCAGCACCATCTACGAGGGCGCCGTATGCCGAAAGGTTATTTTCGTTGTTTCTTTCGTAGTCATAGGTTGTGTTTTTGCAGACGTAATCGTGCAAAATAAGCTCAATTTCGTAATCCGATGCATTCGAGGGCACGGTTTTCTTTATTTGGTCAATTTTTGCTTTAAGCTTGTTTTGCATTGTCGTGCGCTCGGCCTTGGTGCAGTTGTATGAAACACTGCCGTTGCCGCTTTGATAACTAAAGGCGATTGACCTGTGGGTGTGATTTTTTACCTCGGTTATGTAGGTGGTGGGCATCCAGAAATATTCGGGGCGGTCCATTCGGACGGCGTATAGCGCCACCATCATATCCTGCATTGTGCATTCGCCGAGGCTTATAAGTCCATCGGTCATTTGGTTGACGGCATTATCTATGATATTATAAACCTTTTTCTGTGTAGCACTGAGTGCCTCATAACAGGCGAAGGTAACGTTTTCCGAAGGGATGTAGGTTTCAAACTGGGGCTTGCTGCCCGTACCGAGCCAGCCGGGCGCAGAGGGGTCGGTTTTCGTGCTTGACTGCGGCTTTTTGCTCGAATTCTTTTTTTCGCTGCTGCTTTTATCAATCCTTGATGAGGAGGGTTTATTATTTACCTTTGAAGAGACAGGCTCGTCATTTGTCGACACGTATGACGTGCTGTAAACATAGTCACTTTCGACTATGCTGCTGTAATCCGTCTTAATCGGTGTGCAGGCGCAAAGCGAGAGCAAAAACGCTGCGACACAACCAAAAGTCAATAACCTTTTCATTCTACCACCCTGACCGAAATATCATTAATAAAGCTGCAGGCCGCATCAAAATATCTGTAAAAATCCGCATAGGAAATATCGGTTTTACAGTTTTCCGCGACATACAAAAAATCTGTTTTTCTGAGGCTTGAGGATAAAAGAGCCTCTATAAAGCCCTCTGCAACCGCTGTGCGCGCTTCGATTCCTTGCTGTGAAAGCTCAGCCGCGCGATTGCCGAAAATTCTTTCCCTGCCTTTATCTTTTATATTATACCAAATATCCTTGTCAATTACAATACCCCCAATGCGACCAATTATTTCTGTTTGCACCTGTTTTGTGTACTCAATATATCTATCGTACGAAAAGCCATAGCTCTTGGCGGTTTCGCGGTCGGGGAAAAGATATACCGATATGCTTTTCATATCAAAATCGATATACACCGCGCTGTATTCCGAAAGCTCTTCACAGGCCGCAAATATGATATATTCGCCCGAGAGCTTTTGGTATGGCACGCCGCTTGCGGTGCCGTGCACGCTCTTTTCCTCTTTGGGAAACAGCAAAGCCCCAAAAAGAAAATATGCCGCCACACAAAAAAGCGATGCAAAAAATGCATATTTGTCTTTAAAAAATTTTCGCACCTTCATTTTATCACCCAAAATATTATTGACAGATTTTAACGCCGCAAGTCGTTAATAAATTACTTGTATATAATTAATATTTGTGATAAAATGTATGATAGATATTGTCTGTTTCAACAAGGAGTTGACCTTCTATGGAAGAATGTTCTAAAAAAACCGTTTTAAGCTGTATTCAGCCGTCGGGTGCACTCACACTCGGAAATTATCTTGGCGCGCTTAAAAACTGGGTTAATATGCAGGAGGAGTTTGACTGCACCTTTGCAGTTGCCGACCTGCACGCAATAACCGTCCGTCAGGAGCCTGCGCGCTTCCGCTCACAGATTTATTCCACCTGCGCTCTTTTGCTGGCTTTGGGTCTTGACCCTGAAAAAAGCACGCTCTTTATCCAGTCACATGTTAAAAGCCACGCAGAGCTTATGTGGATTTTGTCCTGCTATACACAGTTTGGCGAGCTTTCACGTATGACACAATTTAAGGATAAATCGGCAAAGCACGCAGACAACGTGAATTTGGGGCTTTTTGCTTATCCAACGCTTATGGCGGCAGACATTCTGCTTTACAAGCCCGACTTTGTTCCCGTCGGTGCAGACCAGAAGCAGCACCTTGAAATTGCACGTGACATTGCCATTCGCTTTAACAATATTTACGGCGACGTATTCAAAGTGCCAGAGCCGTATATCCCAAAGGTTGGCGCAAGGGTTATGTCACTTCAGGACCCGACAAAAAAGATGTCTAAATCGGACGAAAACATTAACTCCTGGATTGCCATTCTCGACACGCCCGACGACATTATGCGCAAATTCAAGCGCGCCGTGACCGATTCTGAGGCACGTGTTTGCGTTGGCGAGGGTCGCGACGGTATCAACAATCTTATAGGAATTTATTCCGCCGTTACGGGAAAGAGTGCCGATGCGATTGCCGCCGAATTTGAGGGCAAGGGCTATGGTGACTTTAAGACCGCCGTCGGAGAGGCTGTGGTTGAGGAGCTTCGCCCCATTCGCGAAAGGTACGACACGTTTATTTCTGATAAAAAACAGCTTGAGGATATTTATAAGCAGGGTGCCGAGCGCGCGTTCTACACTGCACGCAAGACGGCGCAAAAAGCTATGAAAAAGGTAGGCTTTGTTATCTGATGAACATACTTGCAGGCAACAGCAAAATATGCGAGCGAGTAAGGCTTATGTTGGCTTGTGAGCGAATTCCCCACGCGCTGATGCTTGAGGGGGATGCGGGCACAGGTCGGCACACGCTTGCCTTTTATATTGCCGCATTTTGTATGTGCGAGGGGGCTGCGCGTCCGTGCGGCCCCTGCAAGGGCTGCCATATGGCAAAAATCGGATCGCACCCTGACGTGACGGTTATATCACCCGACGGCAAGCAACTTTCGGTTGATAAGATACGAAATTTACGTCAGGACGCATATCTGAGCCCTGCCATTGCAAGCCGCAAGGTTTACATTATTGAAAAGGCCGAAACAATGAATCCATCGGCACAGAATGCGCTGCTTAAAATTTTGGAGGAGCCGCCTGCAAACGTTATTTTCATTCTCATAACCGAAAGTGCAGAGAGACTTCTCACCACCGTGCGCTCGCGCTGTATTACGCTGTCGCTTTTGCCGCCACCGCGCGATGAGGCGATTAGATACATCACTGAGAACTACAGCTTTTCCTCGCTTGAGGCCGACCGCGCGCTTGCCTCTGCCAAAAACAATCTCGGCGAAGCGCTGAGGCTTTTAAATGCCGACGAGCAAAACACCATTTGTGAGCTGGCCGCTTCGCTGCTTTCTGATATCAATTCATCCAACTCCTACGCTATGATGTGCCGTCTGAAGCCGCTCGAGCGAAACCGCACGGCAATTAACGAGTTGCTTTCGGAGCTTATGCTCAAGATATCCGAGCTTCTGCGTGAGAGCTGTTATACACACATCAAGGAAGGGCTCTCAAAAGAGCAGCTGATTTCACTTTATGAGATTACGCGTGAGCTTAAGGAGAGTGCCGAAAACAACGCAAACACCATGCTTTTATTTGCCAATCTTTGCAGTCGGTACAAGGCGGCTGTAATTTAATATATATTTTCAGGAGGACTATATGACCGAAGTCATTGGAATAAAATTCAAACCCGAGGGACGCGTTTATTTCTTCGACCCTGACGGACAAAAGCTGTCTGTGGGCGATTATGTTGTGGTTGAAACTGCACGCGGCACCGAATGCGGCACCGTTGCAGAGGCTAACAAGCAGGTTGATGACGAGAAAATCGTCAAGCCGCTTAAAAAGCTTTTGCGCGTCGCCACGGCTGAGGACGTTAAAAAAATGGAGCAAAACCGCGAAAAAGAAAAACAGGTTTTCAAGGTTTGCGAGGATATGATTTTGGCACACAAGCTGGATATGAAGCTTGTTGATGCAGAATGCTCGTTTGACGGAAGCAAGATTTTGTTTTACTTCACGGCAGACGGCAGAGTTGACTTCCGCGAGCTTGTAAAGGACCTTGCATCGCATCTGCACACGCGCATTGAGCTGCGTCAGATTGGTGTGCGTGACGAGGCAAAGATGCTTGGCGGTATTGGAATTTGCGGTCAGCAATTCTGCTGCACCCGTTTCCTTGACGATTTCCAGCCTGTTTCTATCAAGATGGCGAAGGAGCAGGGGCTCTCTCTCAATCCCACCAAAATTTCGGGCAGCTGCGGAAGACTTATGTGCTGTCTTAAATACGAGCAGGACGCATACGAATATCTGCTCTCCTTCACGCCGCGTATTGGCTGGACGGTACGCACTGATATGGGCGACGGAGTGGTTATTGATTCCAATCCGCTTACCGGCGCACTGCTTGTCCGCCTTGGAAACGATGCCGACACGGCACCCGTCAAGGTTATGCGTGAGGATGTCAAGGTGCTCAGAAAGCAAAAACACGTAAAACAGGAAGAGGACGAGGAAATATCTGAATAAAGTACTTGCATTTTGCTTTCCTTGTTGTTACAATATGAATATAGGGCGTTGCCCTTTTTATGAACCATTGTTACGGAGGTGTTACTATTATGGCATACAAGATTTCTGATGAGTGCATCAGCTGTGGTGCTTGCGCTGCTGCTTGCCCCTGCGAAGCTATTTTCGAGGGTGATGAGCATTTCGAAATCGACCCTGAAAAGTGCGTTGATTGCGGTTCTTGCGCAGCAGGCTGCCCTGTTGAAGCTATTTCTGCCGAATAATAGGACAAACATACATAGTGAAAGGGTGGTTAATACCACCCTTTTTGCTTGAAGAGGAGAAAAAATTATGGAAAAAACTGTTCTTGTTGAAATATCCGCACGTCACGTGCACGTTTCTGAAAAAGACCTTTATACACTTTTTGGTGAGGGCTACAAGCTCACACCCAAAAAGGACCTTTCCCAGCCCGGACAGTATGCCTGCGCTGAAAAGGTTCAGGTTGTTGGACCCAAGGGCACACTTAACGCTTCCATCTTAGGACCCGTTCGCCCTGCAACACAGGTTGAGCTTTCTCTCACCGATGCACGCACCGTTGGTCTTACCGTTCCGGTTCGCGAGTCGGGCGATATTGAGGGCAGCGCAGGCTGCAAGCTTGTTGGACCCTGTGGCGAGGTTGAGCTTTCTATCGGCGCTATTGCCGCAAAGCGTCACATTCATATGACCACAGCCGATGCAGAAAAGTATTCTCTTAAGGATACACAGGTTGTTAAGGTTGCGGTTAAGACAGAGGGACGCAGTCTTATATTCGATGACGTTGTTGTACGCGTAAGCGATAAGTTTGCTCTCGCTATGCACATCGACACCGACGAGGCTAACGCAGCCGCCGTTCCCGGCAGCTGCACGGGCGTAATCCTTGACTAATCTCGGGCTTTACATCCACACGCCCTTTTGCAAAGGCAAATGCAACTATTGCGATTTTTATTCCTTTGCGGCGAAAAAGGGCGAGCTTGACTCTTACACCTTAAGGGTTACAGATGCTTTAAAAGAATGGGGCGTACGTTTAGGACGCCCCATTGATTCTTTATATCTCGGTGGCGGAACGCCCTCTCTTCTCGGCGGCGAAAACATTAAAAGAATTGTTATGGCTGCAAAAACCGCTTTTGGCTTTGAAGAACCCGAAATAACACTCGAATGCAACCCTGCAGATGACATTTTTGACACGCTGAAAGCCGCGCGTGAAGCGGGTGTTAACCGATTGTCCATCGGTGTGCAAAGCGGCATAGACCGCGAGCTATCCGTGCTTGGTAGGCGGCACACAGCGGCCGATGCTGTGCGCACCGTAATGGATGCGAGAGCGGCAGGCTTTGATAACATATCCCTTGACCTGATGATTGGTCTGCCGGGCAGCACCACCGACACCGTTTCTGAGTCTATCAGTTTTGTGTGCGGTCTGGACCCACAGCACGTATCGGTTTACATTTTAAAAATTGAAGAGGGCACGCCCTTTGCTA
>CALDPI010000207.1 GCA_937912045.1 uncultured Clostridia bacterium | reverse complement strand
AAAATGTCGTGGACACATTCCTTGGCACGCTCGTCGTACAGATCCTTCATTTCGGGGTCAACCCGCTTCATAACGCCGGTGACGTTCAGAATGATCATAGGAATGCCCAGAGCGCGGCCGGTACGGGTGGACTTGGGCCCCATGCCGGTGGGGTCAGCCATACCGTGGTTCAGATTCCAGTACATGTCGTAAGCGCGGCGGGCTCTCAGCAGGTGCTCCCGTTCGCCGGTAACGCCGTAGTATTCGGCATTGGCGATGCAGTAAAAGGCCTCGGAGTAGCAGTAACGGCGCTGACGCAGGGGAGTGCCGTCAGCTTCCACGGTGAAGTACAGGCGGCCGTCGGCATCGTGGTTGACGCAGTGCTCTTCCAGGAAGTCGATGCAGCTCTTGGAGAACTTCAGCCAATCCTCCCGGATGCCGTAGATGCTGCACAGGTAGGCATAGGTCCAGCCGCAGCGACCCTGCATCCACACGCTTTTATCGGTGGAATACACCTTTCCCTTTCGGTCAAGACAGGTATAAACGCCGCCGTTTACGCGGTCTATGCCATTTTTGAGCCAGAAGTTTGCACAGATTTCAAGCTCTTCCTTTGCCCATTTACGAATATCGAGTAAAAGTTCTTTATTCATAAAATCACCCCAAAATTTTTTATCTGCTTATAATATACCACAAAGCGCAAAAATAGGAAATAAAAATTTTCCTCAAAAGATACTAATATGGCACACTGTTTAAAGTTTTTGTCAAAGTACGTTTTATCGTACCGCGGATGCTTTATAATTAAAACACAACAAAAGAAAGGTGCTTTTTTATGATAATTTTTCTATTAATCGTTGCGATTACTATTTTTTGCATATTTGCTTCAACAGGCAAGAAAAATCTGGGTTTTTTTGGCGCCATATTGGCGGTGCTATATTTCCCCATAGGTGTTATTTTGGCATTGGCTAAAAAAAGAAAATAACTTTAAGGCTCTTTCACATAAGTTATCTCGCCTGTGCGTTTGCATTAAATACATTGTTGAGAAAAGCGACGAAATATGGTATAATTTTGGTATGAATTCCGTTTTAGGAGTGAGACAATGAATAATTATGGTGCAGAAGCAAAGATGCGTTTTGGCGACACCGCCGCCTATTCTGAGTTCGAAAAGAAAACAGCGCACTATTCAAGCGATAAATGGCAAGAGACAAATGACGGGCTGATGAACATATTTTCAAGGTTTGCAGAGTGCAAAAAATGCGAACACGATGCCGGTTCGGAAAAGGTGTGGGCACTTGTAAAGGAGCTGCAAGAGTATATCACCGACAATTATTACACCTGTGATGAAAAAATCCTCTCAGGTCTTGGGTAAATGTACGCCGCCGATGAACGCTTTAAGGCAAACATTGATAAGTATGGTAACGGCACAGCGGAGTTTGTCAGCAAGGCTATTGAGATATACTGTGGATAGGAGCTAAAATGGGTTTATTTAGTTTTTTTAAAAAAATGCCAACATTAAACGAAATTAGTGGCGGTTTTGGCGAGTGGCTGGCAAAGACATATGCTAAAGCCATACCAGGCGCTCTCGTTTTACACGACATCTTAATTGACGGCGCCGACGGATACACTTCGCAAATAGATTTAGTATTGGTGGGCAACAAAGGTGTTTATGTTATTGAAATGAAAATGTTTGATGACGCTAAAATATATGGCGACACAAAAAAGCCAAAATGGAACTATTATAATCACGGCAAAAAATACGAAATTTACAGTCCATTAAAACAAAACAAAAAGCACGTTGAGTATTTAAAAACATTCTTAAAGGATTTTGGCGAATTTCCTGTTTTTTCTATTATAGTCATGGTTTGCGACGACTTTAAAATTAGTGGGAAAAATGACAAATGTACTATGATTTGCAATTCGTTGCCTGCTATGGAAAGAGCTTGTTATAAGATAGCGCAGGACAAACCTATAGTTTTTGACGACACTAAAAAACAAGAAATTTTCGACTACATAAAAAATAATCAGCACATAGGCAAAGAGGCACGCGCTGAACATAAACAAAACGTGATTGCGTACAAAGATGGTTTGGAAGAAATGAAAAAGCAAAAAATTTGCCCATATTGCAAGACAGCACTTGTTTTGAGAAAAGGAAAAAACGGCGAGTTTTATGGTTGCTCAAACTTTCCTAAATGTAGATACACAATGAAATGTGATAACCTCTCTTCTCGGACATAATTAAAAGCCAAAAAACACATAGTTATCACCCAAAAATTCATTGTAATAATTTGCGATTATGATATTATCAATGAATAAAACGAATTGGAGGCAGATTTTATGCTTAAGCTTGGAATTATAGGCTATGGTACACGCATTAAGGTCATTTTAGAACTGCTTGAAGAGAGCGGCAAGGCCGCGCTTTGTTCGGTATGTGATACCGATTTGGAAAGAGTTAAGGCTACGCTTGAGAGCGAAAACAAAAAAGACGTCGTACTGTATGACGACGCCGAGAAAATGATTAAAGAAGAGGCGCTTGACGGTATTTTAATCGGCACACGTTGTTCTTCGCACACGCACTATGCTTTGCTTTGCGCGAAGTATAACATTCCGATGTTTCTTGAAAAGCCCGTCTGCACAAATTATGAGGATTTAGAGAGATTAAAGAGCATATTACATATGAACGACCGCACGGTTGTTTCCTTCCCGCTCAGATTAACCAACCTTTGTCAGAAGGTTAAAGAAATAATTGATTCGGGCAAAATAGGTGAAGTGGCGCACGTACAGGCATACAACAACGTACCCTATGCGCGCATATATTTCCACGATTGGTATCGTGACGAAAATGAAACAGGCGGTTTGTTTTTACAAAAGGCAACGCACGACCTGGACTATATCACCTATTTATTGGGTGCGCTTAAGCCTGTCAGATTATGCGCTATGAACTCCAAACAGGTATTTAAAGGTGATATGCCTGCAAAGCTTAAATGTGCCGACTGCGAAAAAGCCGACACCTGCAGCGAGAGTCCGCAGAACATAAAGAAAAACGGCGGAACTGTATACGGCGAATATTGCTGCTTTGCAACCGACACAGGTAATGAGGACAGCGGAAGCGTTATTTTGGAATATGAAAACGGTGTGCACGCCGTTTATTCTCAAAACTTTATAACCCGTTTTGGTGCAGAAAAGCGCGGCGCTCGTCTTATCGGCTATAAGGGTACTGTCGAGTTTGACTGGTATCAGGATAAAATAAGAGTTTTCCGCCACCTTGAAAACGTAAGCGAGGAATACTCGGTTGCACAGTGCGGCACGCACAGCGGCGGCGATGCATATCTTGCAGAAAACTTTATTGCCGTTATGGAGGGCAAGGATGTATCCCGCGCTCCCTTAGAAGAAGGCATACTCAGTGCATCAATGTGTCTTGCCGCTAAGCGCTCGGCAAACGAACATATCTTCTGCGAAATCGAATAATTGGCAATATTTTTATTAATGAGATGTGACGATTGGTGTCGTGACATCTCATTTTTTATTTGATATAATATAACCGAGAAAGGCCAAATAAACGCTACGTTTTAGCACTAAAAACAGTGCGTGTACCTATGGAGATGCTGCGGTTCTCACCCTGCGTGGTCAAAAAACACTCCCCATAAACGGCAATTCCGCCGCCTATGGGGAGTGTTTTTGTTGTGTGTATGTTACCTTACAAAACCGCAAAAGTCAAGTCATATTTTCCGTGCCTGTAGTCCAAATTTTGGACAATATTAAACAAGGAAAACGACTATTTGAAATAGCCGTTCTTTTGGCACATTTCGTTTATTGATTCGGCAAAAATAGAACGGGAATGCTTGTCGGAATTATCGTTTATGTTTTTCTTATAAATATAATATTTTTGCAATTCGCTCCATAAATTTTCTTTCTTCAGCCAGTCGATTTTCTTCTCTAAGCCAACAAATCCTTTGCCTTGAAAATCCCAAGAATAATAATTGTTGTCCTTGTTGAAACGTATGTACTGCTGTTTGCCGTCATCGCAATTATATACGATTGCAAAGTCACAACTGTGAATAATGGAAGATGTCCAGGTGTTTACCTTCTTGATGGTAAGAACGCGGGTTGAATCCTCACAATGCTTGTATCCGTACCGAGGGGCAACACGGTCAATGGCATTTCGTATAATGGTTCGGATTTCCTTTGGCCCAAAAGCTTGCTCGTCGTCATTCACCTCAATGTTGATATCAAAATCAAAACCTATATTCGACTTCGTATCGTAAGTAATCATATTCCTGCTGGAACTGCCAACCGGTGTGAATTTAAAAGTAAACTGGTCTCTGACCAGATCCTGAACTTCATAAAGAATTTGATACAATTCTTCCTTTATGGGCTTTGCTTCGGCTTTTTTTACATACCTGAAATCGTGCATTTGTTTTACTCCTAAAGTATTCTCCCTAACCGACCATCTAACCTTTGTTAAATCGTTACATTATACTACGACGATTTTATTTGTCAAGGGTTCTTTTTTTAATTATATCAAAAAAGAATTCTGATCTCAAAGCGAG
>CALDPI010000206.1 GCA_937912045.1 uncultured Clostridia bacterium | reverse complement strand
TGCGATAACAAGCTCTTCGTTTGTCGGAATAACGTATACGGAAACTCTTGAATCGTCTGTGGAAATCAAGGTTTCCTCGCCGCGAACCTTATTAGCGTCTTCAGAAATCTTAACGCCTGCAAACTCAAGATATGAGCATACAACCTTGCGAAGCTCGGAATCGTTCTCACCGATACCGCCGGTAAATACGATGGCGTCTGCGCCGTTCATAGCTGCGAGGTATGAGCCAACGAACTTCACAATCTGGTATCTCTGCATATCGATTGCGAGCTGTGCACGCTCGTTGCCTGCCTCAGCAGCGGCAGAGAGGTCACGGTTATCGTTGGAAACGCCCGATACACCGAGCATACCCGACTTCTTATTAAGGATATCATTAACCTGTGCAGCGGTGAGGTTTTCTTTTTCTGCAATAAAGGTAATTACAGAGGGGTCAAGTGTTCCGCAGCGTGTGCCCATCATAAATCCGTCAAGCGGAGTGAAGCCCATTGAAGTATCAATAGACTCTCCGTTTTTAACAGCAGCAATGGAGCAACCGTTTCCAAGGTGGCAGGTGATTATCTTCAAATCCTTGATATCCTTACCCATCATCTCTGCACAGCGGTCGCTTACGTATCTGTGGGAAGTTCCGTGGAAGCCGTAACGACGGATGCCGTACTTCTCATAATACTCATACGGAACAGGATATATAAATGCACGCTTGGGCATTGTCTGATGGAAAGAAGTATCAAATACTGCAACCTGGGGTACGTTCTCACCAAATGCCTTCATGCAGGCGCGAACACCCATAATATTTGCAGGATTGTGAAGCGGAGCCAAATCGTTATAGCTCTCAACAGTTTTGAGAACGTCCTCGTTTATGACAACAGACTTCGAATAGAAGTCGCCGCCCTGAACAACGCGGTGGCCAACGGCTGTAATCTCATCAAGAGAATCCAAGACCTTTGCCTCACTCTTTGTAAGAGCGTGAATAAGGCAATCAAAAGCCTCCATATGAGTGGGCATCGGATACTCAGCCTCATAGGTTCGGCCGTCTGCTGCCTTGTGCTTAATGTTACCTGCGGTACCGATTCTCTCGCAAAGGCCCTTAGCGATTACGCTCTCATTTGTCATATCAATAAGCTGATATTTAAACGATGAGCTACCTGCGTTAATTACTAATACTTTCATAAAATATCCCCTTTGTTTTGATATAAAATACTTGATAAGAAAGTTAATATCAAGTATTATTAAATTTACAAAGGATATAATACTATAATTTTACAGAAATTGCAAGTATGCAAAGAGAGGAGTTTTTATATGTCCGTTATCGGTATCGTTGCAGAATTCAATCCGTTTCACAACGGGCATAAGTATCTGCTCGACAAGGTAAAAGCGCAAGGCGACACCGTTGTTTGCGTAATTGGCGACGATTTCACCCAGCGCGGCGACGTTGCAATATTATCAAAATACGACAGGGCACGTGCCGCACTTTTAAACGGTGCCGACCTTTGTATTTTACTGCCTGCCCCCTGGTCTATGTCCTGCGCCAACACCTTTTCCCTTGGCGGAATGAGTCTGCTCTCTGCGCTCGGTTGTGTTGACAAGGTTGCCTTTGGAAGCGAATGCGGAGATATTTCGGTTTTAAGCAACGTTGCAAATCACATTCACAGCGATATGCTTTCTCCGCTCATTAACGAAGAACTTAAAAAAGGCGGTAAAACATTTGCTGCAGCCCGGCAATGCGCACTTAAGAAAATTATCGGCAAAGAGGCATGTGTTCTTTCAAGTTCCAACGATAATCTTGCAACAGAATATATCTACAACGCCAAAAAAATCGGCTTTATACCCGAGTTTATGGCTATTACACGCGTTGGTGGCGGTCACGACTCAAAGCGCGCAGAGGGCGAATTTCTAAGCGCCACAGCAATACGCGAGCTTTCGCTTTCAAATAATCTTAAAGATGTGAAGGCATTTATGCCGACCTCCTCTTATGAAATACTTTTAGGTGCATATAACAGCGGTGATATAGCGTCACTTTCGGAAATTGAAACCGCTGTTCTTTCACATCTGCGCAGACTGACGGTCGAGGATTTTTCCAAGTTGCCCGAAGTCAGTGAGGGAATTGAAAACCGCGTTTTTGATGCCGTCAAGAAAAGCACTACACTTAATGAATGCTTTGAGCAGGTCAAAACAAAGAGATACACGCTCTCAAGAATTCGCCGCATAATTTTATCTGCATATTTAGGGCTTGATAGGTCCTGTCTACAGTCGCCTGTTCCCTATGTTAAGGTTTTGGGATTTAACAAAAAAGGTGAGCAAATTTTAAAAAATGCATCACCGTCTGTGCCGCTTATCCTGAGAGGTGGCGACTATCTAAAGCTTGAGGGCTTTGCAAAGGAATGCTTCGATATTCAAAACAGAGCTTCCGACCTTTATGCGATGGCAAAGAAACAAAAAGCGCCCTGCGGCAACGAATTTACCGCAAGGCTTATAAAAATTTAGGCTATGCCGTACCTGCTTTTTCAATTTCCCTTTTCAGTTTTACAATTATCCGCTTTTCCAAACGGGATATGTATGATTGGGAAATTCCAAGTGCATCTGCAACCTGCTTTTGTGTAAACTCTTCATAGCTGCTCATACCAAATCGCATCTGCATTATCTGCTTTTCGCGCGGCGGCAGCGTATCGACAAGGGACAAAAGCAGGTTTTTTTCATCCTCCTGCTCAACACCGCGACTTACCTCGTCAACGTCACTTCCGAGAATATCAGAGAGAAGCAGCTCGTTCCCGTCCCAATCAACGTTGAGCGGCTCGTCAATAGATATCTCCGCCTTTTGATTTGAGGTTTTACGCAGATACATAAGAATTTCATTTTCAATACAGCGTGACGCATAGGTCGCAAGCTTAATATTTTTGTCGGGTCTGAAGGTATTAACAGCTTTTATCAGTCCGATTGTTCCGATTGATATTAAATCTTCAATGCCAACGTTGGCGCCCTCAAACTTTCGTGCTATATAAACCACAAGCCGCAGATTGTGTGTTATAAGCTCGTTTTTTACGAAGCTTGGTTCACTGTCGTATCTTGCGCAAAGCTCGCTTTCCTCACTCGCTGTCAGCGGCGGGGGCAGAACCTCCGGACCGTTGATATAATGAACGGCATTTATGATACCTAATTTAATTTTAATTCTTGCTATTAAGCCCTTAAAGCTGAACATAAAATCACACCAATCATATAATAAACTCGGGCGAAATTATTCCCGAATAATCACCGTCAAAGGCAGTGGAGGTAATTGCGACCATTGCCTTTTTAATTTTCTTATTATCAACCTCTGCCATATCGATGCATACTGCCGGCATAACCGAGCTGCCCTGTAACGTTTTATATGGGAGCAGACGAAATCTTTTAGATAATTCGCCACTCGCCTCTAAGCGTAAAAGCTCCGACACACTATCGTCATCAAAAAGGGACTTTGCCGTTTGCTCACTGACTATTGCAACCTTGTATCCGCTTACAGAATCGCACAGTGTATTACCCGTATCAACAATACATCTGCAAAAAACCGTTTTGTCCTTAAAGATTAATTTCACCGTCTTAATTGGTGTGTATGTATCTTCCCTTTTCAGCAATCTGTGAGCGAATATCAAAACAAAATAACATAGAACAGTTGATAGTATCAAAACTATGGGCGAAACGGAAAAATACACAACACCATTGTTTATTACCATACCCTTTGGTTTTAATGCATACCAAAGCCCTATCATACTGCCTGCGTACAAAAAAGATACCGCGATAAAAGAAATAAAAGCACGCAAAAAAGCCTTAAGTTTTGCCCCTTTAAATGCAACGACGGTGATGACAGCACCGAAAATTATTTTTACAACAAGTTCTACCAAAAAGTGCTGTTTTGGCAAAAATATGTACAGAGAAAAAAGTCCGCCGACAACCGACGCTAAAATTAATCTCAGCACGCTGCTTTTTGAATGAGAAAAAGTCTTTGCGGCCAAAAGAATCAAATATGTAATGACGATATTCAGACACACCAGCACGTCAATATAAACAACCACTTATATCCCCCACTTTTAATTTTATTATAGTGCAGGTAGCGTGATTTTTTTGTCAAATCAAACTGTCGATTAGTGGCATAAAACAAAAAAACACACAGTCAAAAAAATGGCTGTGTGTTTTTGTTTTAATCACCAAACGGGAACGTAAACTCCGATGTATTATGATTGCTGCTGTTGTCTTTCGGTGTTTCGTTTGCAACGTAGCTTGAGCTGCCTCTATCGGGCAAGAGCTTAACCGAAATGTCCTTTTTGCCGCTTTTATTACTTATGGTTAAGATAATTGTGTCACCGGGGTTTGCGTTTTCAATAACGTCAAGAATCGTATCTGCGCCCGCATATTCCTTTCCGTTTACGGCCACAATCGTATCACCGACGGTGGCCTTGCCGTAAATATCGCTTCCCTCGGAAATCTCGGCAATGCAGAAGCCCTTTGTCACTTTATTAATCTCAGCCGAGACAGAGTCGATTTCATAATATGATATGCCAAGCTTTGCACGGCCTTCAACGTAACCGTTTTTAATTAAAGAATCAATAACCGATTTAACAGTTGTGCTTGGAATGGCAAAGCCCATTCCCTCATATTCGGCACCCGCAATTTTAGATGACGTAATGCCGACAACCTGACCGTACATATTCAAAAGCGCGCCACCTGAGCTTCCTGGATTGATTGCGGCATTGGTCTGAATATGCTTGGTTGAATAGCTGCTTGTAGAGCTTGTGCGACTTTTAAGCAGAGATACTATACCGCTGGTAATATTGTTTTCGGTATCCGCACCGGTGGGTCTGCCCATTGCCACAACCGGCTCGCCGATATATAACTCTTCAGAATTTCCTATAACGGCCGGGGTGAGATTAACCGACTGTTTAATTTTTATAACGGCCAAATCACTGCGCGTATCACCTGCAACATACTCGGCA
>CALDPI010000205.1 GCA_937912045.1 uncultured Clostridia bacterium | reverse complement strand
GTTGGTATCGGAGATAACGTTACAATAGGTCACGGAGCCATAGTACACGGATGTACGGTAGGGAACAACGTTATGATCGGAATGGGTGCCATTCTTTTGGATGGTGCGATAATAGAAGACAATTCCATTGTCGGAGCAGGTGCCTTGGTCACACAGGGAAAGGTCATTCCTGCGGGCAGTCTTGCTTTTGGTAATCCTGCAAAAGCGGTAAGACAGCTCAGCGAAGAAGAAATAAAATCCATTTCGGATAATGCAGTTTATTATGTAAATAAAGCTGATGAGTATAAACAATCCTTTTAAAGTAAAATAAATAAATTATTTACATTTAATTTATTTTATGATATAATTAAATTACCAAATAAAAGGAGGATTCTTTATGAAAAAAAGAATAAAAAACTTTTTTATCTTGGCAATAGCAATGCTGCTTGCGTTAACGCCTGCGGTTTTTGCCGTTGCTGATGTGTCTTCCTTTAATGAACAGAGCGCTGTTTCTGAAACAGACGCTTCTTGGGATTCTTTAGATTTACCGTCCTACTTTACCTATAGAGATACGCATAAAGGCGATTTGCATGCGAACGCCGAAGTGGTTGTTGATTTAGAAGGTTTTACAGCAGACGGAATGGAAGCTGTGTGGTCGGCAAATTATCCTAATACCGAACGCGGTGCCGTTATCACTGAAGGCAACGGAAACGTTTCTTTCCCTGTTTCGATACCCGAAAGTGGCTTGTATGCCATCGAGGTGCAGTATGACGTTTTGGAAGGAAGCGGTGTTGCCGCTTCCCGCACTCTCTTGATTGACGGTGCAACCCCTTTCCAAGAGGCGGCAGGTATTACTTTTCCGCGAAAGTGGAAAGATTCCGACAAAAAGATATATGACCGTTACGGCAATCAAATGTTGCCCTCTCAGGTTGAGATTCCGGGTATGCAGAGATTGTTGCTTTGCGGTATGGCGGGTCAGATTGACGGCGCGTTCTATTTTTACCTTTCTGAAGGCGAACATACGCTGACTTTTAAGTCCCTTCGTGAACCTATGGCGATTGGGTCAATTCGCCTGTATTGTCCTGAGGAGGTTGCAGACTATAAAACGGTTTCGACCGGTTATCCCACGGAACTTTCGTCGTCCGAAAATTCTTGGCAGATAGAGGCAGAAGCGGCAACCGGCAAGTCGGATTCAACCCTGTATCCTTTGAACGATACCGTTTCATCGATTACCAGTCCTACCGATGCGGCACATACTCTTTATAACGTAATCGGAGGCGATTCCTGGAGTTCGGTCGGTCAGGCGCTTGAGTGGACGCTCGACGTGCCGAAAGACGGGTTATATACCTTGTCACTTCGCTACCGTCAGAATTTCAAGAGCGGCGGTACTGTTTACAGAAAACTTACCATCGACGAAAAAGTTCCCTTTGCCGAAGCAAACTGCATTGCTTTTCCGTACGCTTCCGGATTTTGCGCCAAGACGCTTGGTGATGACGAACCGTGGAAGTTTTACCTGACTGAGGGTCAGCATACTCTTCGTATGGAAGTTGTGGCAGGCGATTATGCACCCCTAATTTTAGAGGGAAAAGAACTGGTTACCGAACTGAATGCAGTTTATCGTCAGTTACTTATGGTGACCGGACCTTCTCCCGACGTATATCGTGACTATAAATTCGAATCGTTAATTCCCGAAACCCTCGAGGCAATGGAATCAATGGCTCGCTCTCTCGGTGAATTGCGCAACAAGGTTTTGGCTATTTCCGGAAAGAAAAGCAGCCAAGAAACCGCGAGTATGAACCGATTAGAAACAATTTTAACCGAAATGACCGAAGACCCCGACACCATTCCAAAAAGGTTTTCGGATTTCAAAAATAATATTGCAGGTCTTGCACAGTGGACCCAGGACGTATCAAAACAGCCGTTGCTTCTTGATTGCTTGGTTGTTTCGGATGCCGAAAAGGAAGTTCCGATAAAAGCGAACGCCGGTTGGTGGAGCGACCTTGTTTTCACCGTGAAGCAGTTTATGTATTCTTTCGTTATAAACTACTCAACTATCGGCGATACGGGTGCGGATTACAGCAGCAAGATTACTGTCTGGTTGCAGACCGGCCGTGACCAAGCACAGGTTTTGCAACAAATGATACTCTCAACGTTCAGCCCTGAACGGCAGATTCAGGTTAAACTGCAGTTGGTTAATGGCGGGGCATTACTGCCTGCTATCATAGCAGGAACGGGCCCGGATTGTGTTCTGGGACTGGGACAGGGAGAACCAATGAACTTTGCCTTCCGTAATGCGGTTGTTGACTTATCCAAATTTAAGGACGCCGACCAAGTGAAGCAAAGGTTCCACCCGAGTGCGCTTGTGCCGTTTACATACGGCGAATCCTTGTATGCGTTGCCCGAAACGCAGTCTTTCCAGGTTCTTTTCTATCGTCGCGACATCTTAAACAGCGTCGGTGTGAATGCAGAGGACATCAAAACCTGGGACAGCGTGTTGCAGAAGGTTTTACCTCGTCTGCAAAAGCGGTATTTAGAGCTTGGAATGCTTCCAAGTTACAACAACTACGCAATGTTGCTGTATCAGGAAGGCGGAAGCCTTTATACCGAAGATAACAAAAAGACTATGCTCGGCAGTACCGAAGGCGTCGTTGCCTTTGAGCGACTGGTCGAATTATATACGGATTATAAACTTAATCTTTCCTTTGATTTTGCCAACCGTTTCCGTACGGGCGAAATGCCACTTGCCATTATGGATTTCGGCGCTTATAACCAATTAAGCGTGTTCGCCCCTGAAATTGAGGGACTTTGGGGAATGAGTTTGGTGCCCGGCACGGTCGGAGCCGACGGAACGGTTTCCCATGCGGCTGCATCTTCCGTCACGGGTGCTGTAATGCTTTCCAATGCCGAAGACAAAGATGCATCCTGGAGTTTCTTAGAATGGTGGACCTCAGATGAGGCACAGACTACCTACGGCAAAAACATTGAAAGTCTGCTTGGCACTGCTTCACGTTACAGCAGTGCAAACCTTCGCGCTTTTGATGCGAGTCTTTGGGACCCGACGATGCGCGATGCCATTAACCGTCAAAGGCAGGAGGTTGTCGCCCTGCCCGAAGTTATGGGCGGTTATTATACCACACGATATTTTGATTTCGCGTTCCGTGACATCGTTATAAACGGCGAGGAGTTGCGCGAAAGCTTAGAGAAAGTTGTCCTTGAAATTGATGCGGAGCTCGAAAGCAAACGCGAAGAACTTATGAAATAATATTCTTAAAACGAGGTGAAAGAAAATGAAAAAAACTGAACGTCCGCAAAAAGGCGGTAAGTTTGCGCGTTTTTGGCGCCGCTACGGAGAGGATTATCTGTTTGCCGCCCCTTATACACTGGTTTTTCTCGCCTTTACGGTAGTTCCCGTTTTTCTTTCCATCGCTTTGAGCTT
>CALDPI010000204.1 GCA_937912045.1 uncultured Clostridia bacterium | reverse complement strand
GGCAAAGAGCTTTTGGGGCTTTATAATCACCCTTATGCTGTTGCTCATTGTAATGGCGACCTACAGAACACCTGCCGTCGCCTATATGCCCGACGTGACTGAAAAACCGCTTCGCAGTAAGGCCAACGCGATTATAAATCTTGTGGGTTATATCGGCGGAATTTTCTCCACCGTTATAATGATGTTTATGCTTAAAAGCGATAAAAACGCCGCGGGCGAGTCGGTCTATTCGGATGACCAGTCCTTCCTGCCTGTGTTCTTTGTCGTGGCGGCATTTATGCTCATATCTGTGCTGATTCTCGTCTTTACAATAAAGGAAAACAAGCTCCTTGCAAGCGTCGATATCAAGGACGACGAAGAGATAACAGAAAAATCGACAGGCAAAATGCCGCGTCCTGTGCTTATAAGTCTTATTCTCATTCTCGCATCGGTATTTTTGTGGTTTATGGCATATAATGCAGTAACAACCGCGTTTTCAAGATACTGCGTAAACGTTTGGGGCGCAGACCTCGGCACCTCCTCGAGCTATCTGCTCACCGCCACCATTTCGGCTATAATTGCCTTTGTTCCGCTCGGCTTTCTGTCGGGCGCGGTCGGCAGAAAGGCAACCGTCCTTTTGGGCATTGCACTGATGACGGCCTGCTACGTAACGGCAATCTTTATAACCCACCAAACCCCGGTGATGTATGCCATTTTCGGTCTTGTCGGCGTGGGCTGGGCGGCCATAAACGTCAACTCGTTCCCAATGGTTGTGGAAATGTGCAGTGGGGCAGACGTTGGAAAATATACAGGCCTTTATTACACCTTTTCAATGGCGGCACAAATCACAACACCTCTGCTTTCGGGCTTTCTCATTGACGAGCTCGGCTGGGGTTATTCTGTGCTGTTTCCATATGCCGTGCTCTTTTCGGCGCTTTCGTTCCTTACAATGAGCTTTGTAAAGCACGGTGACAGCAGGCCCTCAAAGAAAAAATCTCTGCTCGAAAATTTTGACGTGGAGGATTAACCTTGGTTGTTTTATTTGTTTTAATAGTACTAATCGCGCTATTGTTGTTTTTAGTGTGCCCGGCGCTTCGCCGCCACCCTGACAGAGAAATAATGAATGGGCTGAATATTGCACACCGCGGTCTGCACGGTCAGAGTGAAAACACCCCCGAAAATTCCATTGCCGCGTTTTTAGAGGCGGCGGCACACGGCTACGCCATCGAAAACGATATACATCTCATTGCTGACGGCAACGTTGTGGTGTTTCACGATTATACTCTTAAGCGTATGTGCGGTGTGGATATAGAGCTTGAAAAATGCACGTTGGAGGAACTGAAAAAATACACCCTTAAGGGCTCGGATGAAAAAATTCCAACCCTTAAAGAGTGCTTATCTGTGGTAGACGGCAGGGTGCCGCTGCTTATAGAGTTTAAGACCGAGAGCTTTAAAAATTATAAGGCGCTTTGCGCGGCGGCAGACAAAATTTTGTCCGAATATAATGGTAAATATTTTGTGCAGTCCTTCTTTCCGCCTGTGCTTCATTGGTACCGCAAGAACAGACGTGGGGTTTGCCGCGGTCAGCTTGCAACCTCGGGTGAAAAGGG
This sequence comes from uncultured Clostridia bacterium, assembly GCA_937912045.1. GTDB lineage: Bacteria > Bacillota > Clostridia > Oscillospirales > Acutalibacteraceae > SIG589. Next base: position 3,726 of record CALDPI010000204.1, on the reverse strand, counting down.
TATGCTCAAGCGCGTTTTGGGGCTTTTGATGTTCAATTTCATATCTCGACCCGATTTCGTGTCTTATGATATGAATCATTCAGGTAATATAATGTTCCGTCTTACAAAGCTGCTTGGCGCATTTCCTGCCGGCTGGACGTTCAGAAGTACAGAGCAGTTGGATAAAAAGAAAAAAATATTTAAGGCATACATATTTGAAAATTTTATGCCGAAATAAAAAAACAAGGTGCTGTGCACCTTGTTTTTATTTTGAAATTACGAGTCCCAAATTACCACGCTTTCCGCCTGTGGCCCTGTGTGAATGCAGTATGTCGGCATTGCAGCAGGTGCAAATGTCGGCAACGTCAATATTTTCTTCTCTTATGCCTGCGTGTATGAGAATCCGCCTGTTTGCCTCCCTTAAATTCAGCATATATTTTCCGTTTCCCTTGCAATCAAAAATATCGTCGGGGTTTATATATGCTATCTTCGAAAAAGCAGAAAAAACAGGCTCGTCAACCTCATAACAGCACCTGTCAATCGAGGGGCCGATTGCGGCAATAATGTCTTGTGTGTCACAACCAAAATCGGACTTCATTCTCTCGACCGTAACACGACCGATTTCCAGCGTTGTGCCGCGCCAACCTGCGTGCGAGGTTGCGGCAATCCGTTTTTTGATATCATAAAATGCAAGCGGAACACAGTCGGCATACTGTGTTACAAGTCCCACGTCAGCAAGGTCGCTTATAAGACCGTCAACGTCGTCGTAGTCAAGCGGCTTTGTGATACCCTTGCCGATGTCTGCCTCTGTTACGGTCCGCACGTTTTTCGTGTGTGTCTGTTTGCTGAAGATAAGTCGCATTTCGTCAAGCCCGATGGCGTGACAGAGCCGCCTCCAGTTTTCATACACGGCATCACGATTGTCGCCGTTTAAAAAGCTTGCGTTAAAGGTGGAATACTGTCCCTCGCTTACGCCGCCCAGCCTTGTCGTAAAGGCGTGCTTAATCCCGTGCTTATCAAAAAGGGGAAAGGTAAAATACAAAAGCCCGTTATCATAATGTTTATTTAGCGTTTTTGTTTCTATATTCAACTAATATCACCGTCCAAGCAAATATCGGTAGTGTGGATTTTAATATGCCGTCCGTCGCTCTCCGCAACAATCGTGCCGCACAGGTCGGTGCGGTAAATTGCCGTGCCCTGTGCATACAACCGACGGAGCACTCTGCCGTCGGGGTGACCGTAAGGATTATCGGCTCCCACCGTTATTATAGCATATTCGGGCGCCGCTGTCTTTATAAATTTTTTTGTTGTTCCGGAATTGCTACCGTGGTGACCGATTTTTATAATATCACAGTCGGGAACACTACCCTCTGAAAGCAACGCTTTTTCATTGATTTTTTCGGCATCTGCCATAAATAAAAAGGTGTTTTTATAAAACGTAATTTCCAAAACGGCAGAGTATTCATTAAGCTCGGCATAATCCTGTGGGTAAGGGGAGAGGCAGGAGATTTTCAAAAAGCCGTCCCTCATAATCAAATCTCCTGCGGATATGTCCTGAACCAAAAGGCCGAGCCTTTTTACAGTGCTTGCAAACTCCTTAAAGCAGATGGTGTCCCCAAGGTCTTCTTTTTTTATTTTAGGGGTGTAGATGTTTTTAATAAAAAAGCTGTTTAAAACGTTGTCTGCGCCGCCAACGTGGTCCTCGTGCGGATGGGTGATTACAAGGTGGTCAATCTGCCGCACCCCCAAAAGAGAGAGCTGATTTACGATGCGCGAGCCATCTGCCGTGTTGCCACAGTCTATGAGCATATTTTCACCATTCGGCAGCTGCAAAAATGAGCAGTCGGCCTGCCCCACATCGAAAAAATAAATCGTGAGGGGAGAGGGGCTGTAGTCATCACCAATCAGCGTTATTAAAAGCAAAAAGCAAAAAATAATTTTATAAATCTTTTTCAATTTCACACCACCCACAAGGTAGTATGTGTAAAAAAAGAAGACCACCGCGTGTGGTCTTCTTAATTGCCTTTGATTTCCAAATAAAGCTCTTTGAAATTTGATTCAATTTTTTTAGAATATGAAGGTCCAAGCTTTTTAGAGACAACCTCCAAGGCGGATTTAATATCGTGTGGGCTGTCACCGCTGTGAACGTCACTTCCGATAAAGCTTATATAACCCCGTTTGATTAAATCAAGAACAGGCCGCCTGCCACGGAAGGAAAGCAAAGGTGCGGCATTTGCCTGACCAAGAGCATAACCCTCACTTATAAGCGAGAGAATTTCGTGGAAGCCGTCAACCTTTCTAAAACGTTCAAGGTGGGCCAAAACAGGTGTGAGTCCAAAGTTAAGATTGAGTGCCACAATGGCATCGACACACCAGGGCTGAATTCGGTCATACGGCAGCTCAAGCAATATGAAACGTGAACCGCCCAGCGTGAGCCTTTTAAGCTCCTCAATATTACCCATTCCGCGAAACATAAAAACCTCGCTTCCCAAAAAAAGCTCCGGTTTTTTGTCGCCAAGCTGCTCCTTGAGTTTTAAAAGCTTGTCCTCTGCCCGCGCATAAAAAGCGTCAATATTCGATTCTTGGGAGGGGTAGAAGTGCGGCGTCAGAATCATAGCGTCCACACCCATTGCACGTTGCTTTTTTAAAATCCGTGCAGTTTCCTCCGAATTTTTAGCGCCATCGTCAATATGCGGAAGTGCATGTGTGTGTATATCAAAAAGCATAGGTATTACTCTTTGGAGGAGCGGTTATAACTGTAGTTATAGTTATAGTTGGCGTTCTCGTTGCGGTACTCATAGCGCGAGCTCTTCTTGTGTGCGTTTCTCGCATCGTTGAGGACGAGACCAAGGGTGTGCGCACCTGCAAAATTGATGTTCTTGAGTGCCTTTTGAATCTGTGAGTGCTGTGTGACGTGGTCACGAACGACAAACACAATGCCGCTGGTCTGCGGAGCAACAACCAAAGCGTCCGAAACGACGTTTACAGGAGGTGCGTCCAGAATGATGTAATCATACATAGAATGTAATTTTGTGAGAAGTTCCTTCATCTGCTGTGAAGCCAAAAGCTCGGACGGGTTGGGAGGGATGGCGCCTGCAGGAATAACATCAAGATTGGGATTAATCTGGTGAATCGTTTCTTCCAGCGTGGTGAAACCACCTAACAACGAGCTGAGACCCTTTTCGTTTGAGATGCGGAGCTTTTTGTGAACGGAAGAGCGGCGCATATCGGTATCGATAAGCAGCACGCGGCAGCCAAGCTGTGAAAAAGCAATGGCAACGTTTATAGAGGTTGTGGATTTACCCTCAGCCTCGTTAGCGCTTGAAACGGTAAAGGACTTCTTCTCGGCTTGGGAAAGGAGAAAAAGCAGGTTGGTACGAATCATCTTGTATGATTCAACAACCGTAAAATTCGAAGGAGCGCTCTTCATAGGGGAGGACTTTTTCGAAATATCGGTGTAACTCATTTCGTCTCCTCCTTACTGCTGTCAGCTTTGTAGGATTTATACGATTTATATGATTTGTAGGATTTGCGTCCGTTTGTTTCAAAACTGGGAACAACGCCCAAAACAGGAGCCTCATAAACACCCTGCAGGCTTTCCTCACCCTTAACAGCATTGTCAATAGATGCGAAAACAATGAATATTGTTGCGGCGACAACGGCTGCAACAAAGCCCATAAGGAGAGTGTTTCTTAAGGTGTTGGAAACAAGGAATGCGGAAATGCACTTGTCAGCCTGAACGATTTT
>CALDPI010000203.1 GCA_937912045.1 uncultured Clostridia bacterium | reverse complement strand
CTTTAACCGCATCAGAGAGATTGCTGCAACAATCCCCACACCGCTTGTTTTGCACGGTGGCTCTGGTCTTACAGATGATGATTTCAGACGTTGCGTGGAGGCCGGTATTTCCAAGGTTAATATCTTTACCGATATAAACGTTTCAGCCGTTGCCGCTGCACTTTCTCACTTTACAGAGATGGGCAAGGGAATTATCGATTTGCTTCCGTCTGTCAGAGAGGCTGTTAAGCTTTCTGTTATTGAAAAGATGAAGCTGTTTGGTAGCACAGGCAGAGTTTATGACGAAAAGTCAACCGAAGAGCTTGTAAGACAGATTGTAATTGAAATGCTCAAAAATAAGGGTATGTAAAATAAAAAACACAGGTCGAATGACCTGTGTTTTTTGTCTGTTTAAAACTCGTCAAGGGGAAGCTCAATGTTGCTTGATTTTGAGGACGTGCTTGCAACCGATTGGCTACCATCGGATACGGAGGAAGAGGATACGTCAGACTTATAGCTTTGTGAAGAGGAAGTCACGGTGCTGCTTGTCGTATCATTGTTCTTGCTGCTTGAATCTGTGGAGTTGTTTTTCTTGCTTGAAGATGATTGATTTTTTGATGTTTCCGGCGTTTTTGAAGAAGTGTCGTAAAAACTATCGGTATCGTCAATTATAACCTCGGGGTTTGAGGGAACGTTACCGTCAGAATTTGTCAAATAATTGTCGGCACCCTTTTTACAACCGGTGAGAGCAAGGCAGAGTATAAATGACAGAGCCAATATCAAAGATGAAATTCTCATATAAATAACCTCCATTACGTTCTACTGCAATTATAACAGTATGTGGATGTTTTTTCAATATGATATTTTTTGAGAATGAAAACTTGTTTTTTGAGAGCTTTTACTCATTTACAAAAAGCTGTGACGTATGCTATTATTAAATTATTAAAGCTATGGAGGTAATTATGAGAAACAATATTTTATCTCTTAAAGCGACCTGCTTTATTCTGACATTAATCTTGATTGTTTGTTCGCTTTCTGCATGCGCGACAGAAGGTACCGATAATAGCTCAGACGGCTGGGTTGTTGAAACCATAGTTGTTGAGGAAGGTTCATCCAAAGCTGATACTTCGGCGTCTTCTTCAAAAAAACAGGATTCTGTTCAGAAAGATAAACCCGCATCATCAAACGCGGGCAAGACTGAAAATGCTGATTCTGATATTTCAGATTCGGAAAATGATTCTGATGCAGCAATATATGGTTGCTGTACGCAAGCAATGCTTGAAAAATCAATAATGTACAAAGGGGACACAACCCGCCTTGCCTCAAAAATTAAGGCTGCGCTAAGTAATAAAAACAGCACTACAAAAATTGCGTTTTTGGGCGACTCAATAACCGAGGGTGCGGTTGTCGGCACCGGCAGTGCACATTATGCAAATCTTTTTGCGTCCTATTGGTGTAATAAAATCGGTAATAACCTTAACGTAAATATTAAGGGTTATGGTGCAACGACGTCATACCTGGGTGTCCACATTGCCGAAGATGTAATATTAAAGGATAAGCCGGATATTATTTTTATTGAGTATGTAAACGACCCAAAAGGTATGGAATTAACCCTTAACTGTATGGATAGCCTCCTTAGAAAATGTTTATCACTTGATAATAAACCTGCCGTAATATTGCTTGAGATGTCATACCACGGTACCACAAATGCGCAAACCACGCACTATAAACCTGCAAAGGTCTATGGCGTGCCAATGATTTCTTGGCAGAATGCACTCACTTTGCCACTAATCGAGGGAGATGTCAAGTGGTCAGACGTTGCCGCAGATGAAGTGCATCCAAACAGCACAGGTCACAGAATGCTTTATGAAATGATGCGGTATTTTACGGAATCGGTTGTGACTACCGCATCCACTGCAAAGGAACCTGCCGCATTTAACACACCCGCATTAACCGATGATGTTTATAAGGATTGCAAGGTTCTTAACCGCACAAATCATACGCCTTCACAGGTTGGAAGTTTTGTAGAAAGTGTGGATTTTGGTCCGCTTAATGATGGATGGGCGACCACAAGCGGCGGCGAAATTACTTTCAAGGTTACTGCTAAACGTATTGGCTTTGCATATCTCTGTTCACATACCCTTGAAAACGGAAAAGCTATGGTGTATGTTGACGGTAACCTGATTAACACCTTCAACGGCAAGCAATCCGGATATTCATGCATAAGAACAATGGAACTGAAAAATTATAAAACATTGTCTGAGCATACAATCACTATAAAAATTGCAGATGGCGATATGAACGACTTCCAAATACTCGGATTGTTCACATCATAAAGAGTTAAAAAACCAAAACATACTACTTTTGTATATTGTTTTGGTTTTTTTGTACATTTTTTGCCACTTAAATTGACTTTTTAGTTTAAAAATGTTATCATACAGTAAAATGTATATTTAATATATTTGGAGGTAAATTTATGAACGTTTTAGCAATCGGATGTCATCCTGATGACGTGGAAATTGCTTGTGCCGGTACGCTTGCAAAATGCGTCAAACGCGGCGACAGAGTTGTTGTTTGCCACGTTTCCTCCGGCAACCTGGGACACGTAATTATTCCGCCCGATGAATTGAGGGTTATTCGCGCAAACGAGGCTAAAAAGGCCGGCTCACTTGCAGGCATTGAGGTTATTTCCGCCGGATTTGATGACCTTGAAATTTTTGACAACGGCAAGGAAGCACGCGATAAGCTTGTTGACGTTATTCGCTATGCAAACCCTGATTTTATAATAACACACAATCCCGATGACTATATGCCTGACCACACGGCAGTGTCCCGTCTTGTGTTTGATGCAAGCTTTACTTCAACTCTTCCAAATTATACGAATTATGAGCATCGCTACAGCGCTATTGACGGCGCGCCTGCTCGCGTCGTTCCGATTTATTATATGGATACGCTTGCTGGCGTGAACTTTGTTCCCACAGAGTTTGTTGACATATCAGAGGAAATTGACCTTAAAATCAATATGCTTGAATGTCACGAAAGTCAACTTGTTTGGATGCGTGACCACGACGGAATTGATTTTGCAGATATGGTTAAAACCTGCTCTCGTTACCGCGGTTATCAGTGCGGTGCCGATTATGCGGAGGGCTTCCGTCAGTGCCAGGTATACTTAAAGGGTACTGCAAAGCGTCTGTTACCTTAGTTAATTTATTTGAATTTAATTATTCAAAGGAGGATATTAAAATGAATTTTATGGACACAGTTAAAGGCTCACTTATGGAAAACTATTATCCTGTTGGCTGGGATATGGCAAAAATTGATGCCTGCTGCGAAAAGGGTGTAGCAAGAGAAGATTTCTGGCACAAGGATTTTAATCCTGTTGAGTGTGATAACATTTATGAATTTGACACACTCATGGGGCACGAAATTGCTCTTAAAATCAAAGAAGCAAGAGATAAAGGCGAAAAGCTTGCAATGATACTTCCCGTTGGACCTATGGGAATGTATAAATGGGCAACATATTTTTTAAATGAATGGGATGTAGACTGTTCTCATGTATATACATTCAATATGGATGAATGGGCTGA
>CALDPI010000202.1 GCA_937912045.1 uncultured Clostridia bacterium | reverse complement strand
GGATAAAAAGTTCTCTATAGTTTTTTTAATGCTATCTTGCTTAAAATACTGCTTAATTGGCTCTGGGAAATCTAGATTTTGTACAAGTTCTTCTTTCATTCTAATGACGACATCTTTTGTGAAAATAGAATTAAAAATCTTTTTAACTATGTTCTTGTCGTATTTCAATAAGGTGTCATAGGGATCATTGAACATGTCGGATGTTACTGCATATACTTTATCATTCTCGAATGCATTAATATTAGTATCGGAACATGTTCTATAACGGTATAAACTTTCAGGCATAATTTGAGATAATGCCTTATATATTGGAAGTGTTTCTTGCTGTATTGTTGTTAAATCGCATTTTTCAGAGATTTTTATTGAATTTATTGACGTAATGTGATATAATATGATAGGTCGGAGGGATCAATAAGAATTTGTAGGTAAGTAGACATGAAACAAATTATTATAATCGGGTGTCCCGGAAGTGGTAAGAGTACATTTTCCAGGTCATTACACAAAATCACAAATATTCCATTGTATCATTTAGATATGTTGTTTTGGAATGAAGATAAAACAACCGTTGAAAAATCCGTTTTTCTTGATAGGTTATTAAAAGTAATTCAAAATGACGAATGGATAATAGACGGCAATTATAGTTCTACAATGGAATTGAGAATGCAAGCGTGTGATACAGTTATCTTTCTTGATTATCCATTAGATGTTTGTCTTAATGGCATTAAGGAGAGAAAAGGAAAGCCAAGAGGTGATATGCCTTGGATAGAAAGCGATGAAGATGATGCAGAATTTATTGAGTTTATAAAAAACTACAATTCACAAAGCAGACCAAAAGTAACAGAACTATTGAAAAGATATTCTCACAAAGATATTTACATATTTTCAAATCGCATCCAAGCAGAAGAATTTCTAAATAAAATATAACGACAAATTCCAATTTGTCGAACAGTTTGATAATTAAGATAATACATAAAAAACCGTGCTTCCTTAAAGAAAACACGGTTTTTTGGTCGGAGTGACAGGGTTCGACCGTATGCCTCGCATACTTTCCGCTTGTCGACCCAAGGCTACGCCTTCGGTACCCGACTGCGCGCTCCTTGCTAAAAACAGTCCACCGGACTGTTTTTTACGCTGCAGACCTTCTCAGGTTCTCACCCTGCAATAACAAAATTAAAAAGGAACCAACCTAAAGGCTGATTCCTTTTTAATTGGTCGGAGTGACAGGGTTCGAACCTGCGGCATCGACATCCCAAATGTCGCGCGCTACCAACTGCGCCACACCCCGATTGCTGTTTTGTGCTATGTAATTATATGTTAATTTTTCGACTTTGTCAACAAATAAATATACAATTTTCACCGCATATTTTTGTGCGGTGTTTTTCTTTACCCCATTTTTCTATAATATTATTTATTGAATTATTTTTGGTTTTATTGTATAATGCTTTAAGATTATGTTAGATTGGGGTTTTATATGAACATTCTTTGTATTGGCGACGTGTGCGGCAGCGTTGGTTGTGAACATCTTTCGCGTGTATTGCCCACTATTAAACGTCAGGAAAAGATTGATTTTATAATTGCAAACGGTGAAAACTCTGCAGATGGCAACGGCATTTTGCCGCATTCCGCTTCTCTTTTGTTTGATGCAGGAATTGACGTCATCACTGGTGGGAATCATACCTTTAGGCGCAGGGAAATTTTTGACCAGCTTGATGAAAATCCCCGACTTTTGCGCCCTGCAAATATGCCTGTGTCCGCATTTGGCGTGGGTTACGGCATATATGACTGCGGCAGATATTTTGTTGGTGTTATCAATCTGCTGGGCACCACCTATATGGAAAGTATGGATTGCCCGTTCCGCGAGGCCGACAAAATTATTGATATTATGAAGGCTCGGGGTGTTAAAATCATTGTTGTGGACTTTCACGCCGAGGCTACGAGTGAAAAGCGCGCGCTCGGGTTTTATCTCGATGGCAGGGTTTCGGCACTTTTTGGCACACACACCCACGTGCAGACCGCCGACGAGCAAATTTTACCGCGTGGCACGGGTTACATCACCGATTTGGGTATGACTGGACCTGTTCAGTCGGTCTTGGGTGTAAAGCCCGACATTGTTATCTCTAAATTTATGGACCGCCTGCCTGTGCGGTTTGAGCTCGCAGGTGGAGAATGCACGCTCTTCGGCGTAGTATTTTCCGTTGACGAAAAGACAGGTGCTTGTAACGGAGTTAAAAGAATTAATTACTGATTTTTGATTGGAGGGAGCTTTATGCGCAAAGTAAGGGTTATTGCCCTGTTGCTTTCTGTATGCTTAATATTCAGCGCTTGCAGCGGCACTGGTGCCGACACGTCCGAATTAAGCAACGGTCCTATTGCGCATACCGAAAGCAGCGACTACGTTATGCACCTTTTGTATAACGAGACCGACTCCTACAATCCGTATGCCGTTACCACAAAGGAAAACAAAGAGCTTTCTTACCTGCTTTATGACTCGCTCATTACACTTGGTACTGATTTTGAGCCTATTTATAAAATCGCTGACAAAATTACCCTTTCAGGTGATGTTTGCACCGTCAGCATAAAGGGAGTTATGTTCTCTGACGGCACGCGGCTCACCGAAAACGACGTTGTTTATTCCGCACGTCTTGCAATGGCATCCTCCACTTTATATTCCTCACAGCTAAGCTCGGTTAAGGACGTGGAGGCAGTTGGCGGTAAGGTTGTTTTCCACCTGAAAAAAGCCGACCCGTTTTTTATAAATCTGCTTGACTTCCCCATTATCAAGGCGGAAAGCGAAAACCGCAAAAGCGAGGATAACGTTACGCTGCCGCCCATTGGTGCCGGACAATACGTGCTTGACGTTGGACTTGGTGTTCTCACCCCCAACACGCACTACTACGGTGAGCCCTGCAAATTCAAAAAAATTATGCTGATTAACGCACCGGGCAAAGAATCTATTGAGCATTACGTTTCTGCAGGCGTTGTTTCGGTTTGCTACAGCGATTACAGCGACAACACCGTTCCGCGAATGAGCGGACTTAAGGTTAACGTTCCGCTTAACAATATGGTATTTATCGGCATTAATATGTCGCATCCGTTACTTTCGAACAAATATCTGCGATACGCGCTCTCCTCTGCGATTGACCGACAGGAAATTGCAAAGGAAGCATATTACGGAAACGGCACCGTCGCAAACGGCCCATTTAACCCACTTTGGAAACACGGCGAGGGCTTTCAGACGCTCGAAAATAAAAGTAATGAAGAAATAAGTGTTGTTAATTTAGAGAAAATAGGTTATAATGGTATAGATAATGAGGGGTACCGTGTTAATTCGGCTAAGAAAAGAATTACCCTTTCACTGCTCGTTAATTCCGACAATGCTGCACGCGTTTCGGCAGGACGAATGATTGCCGACCGACTTGCGCGGGTGGGAATTGCGGTTAATATCCAGTCGGTTCCTTATGAAGAATATCTTGCCAAGCTGCAGAGCGGCGCCTTTGATTTATATCTCGGTGAGGTGCGCTTGCTTGCGAATATGGATATTACACAGCTTGTGACACCGGGCGGCACGGCGGCCTACGGAATTGTGCAAAAGGCTGCAGAAAATGCAGACGACGCCGAAAAAGAGCCTGCCCCCGAAACCGAGAAAGTGCCGAGTGACACCACCGACGGAATTAATCTCACCGCGGCTGACGCTGTTGCGGGATATTACGGCGGCACCTATACTCTGGGTGACGTGGCCTCTGCTTTCCTTTCGGAAATGCCGCTTATTCCCATAATGTACCGCTCGGGCATTGCAATGTTCACGCCCGATATCAAGGCGGCGCCCTCTGTTTCTTTTGCTGATTTATTTATTGATATAAACAACTATTCTTTTGAAAATTAGGAGGTTAATTATGATTTTGTACGAAACCATTAACGGAACGGTAACTATTTCCAACGAATATATGACCAAGCTGATTGGTCAGGCTGTTACCTCCTGTTTCGGCGTGGCAGGTATGGTGCCCTGCGGCGGAAAGCAAAAGTTTTTAGGTCTTGTTTCTAAGAAAGAATATCTTGACCGCGGTATTGCCGTAAAGGGTGATATAAACGGTATTGATATAGAGCTTCACATAATCGTATCTTACGGTATGAACATTAACGCTATTGCCAAGAGCATTGTTCACAAGGTTAAATATGCGGTTAGTGAATCCACCGGCATTACGGTTAACAAGGTCACTGTCAAGGTTGACGGTATTAAAGAATAGGCGCCGTGCGTCCTGTCACACCAAAGGAGTGTTTTTAATTTGCTAAACGGTAATACTTTACGCGACGCGATTATATCGGGCGCGAATAATATTTCAAACTGCAAGGTGCGCGTTGACGAGCTCAACGTTTTCCCCGTGCCCGACGGAGACACCGGCACTAATATGTCTATGAGTATCGGCAATGCCGCCAGAGAGCTTGCCCGTCTTGATAACGAGACGGTAAGCAAGGTTGCTGACGTTGCCGCTTCTGCCCTGCTTCGCGGTGCACGCGGAAACTCGGGCGTTATCACCTCGCTTTTGTTCCGCGGCTTTGCAAAGGGCTTTAAGGATGCAGACGAGATTACCTCACAAAATCTGGCAGATGCGTTGAAATACGGTGTTGAAGCCGCTTACAAGGCTGTTATGAAGCCCACAGAGGGCACTATACTTACCGTTGCGAGA
>CALDPI010000201.1 GCA_937912045.1 uncultured Clostridia bacterium | reverse complement strand
AGCATTGCAGTATATGCCGACGGACGAAGGAATTGAACGTCAGGTAACCCTTGGCAAAAATACATTGCAGTTAAGCTTTGCCCCTGTTGAGCAAGGTTCAGGTGACGGTGGCTTCATTGTGATTATACACGATGTAACAAGACACGAAAAGCTTGAACGTTCACGGCGTGAATTTGTGGCAAACGTATCCCACGAATTGCGTACGCCCATTACGGTTATATTCTGGCGGACTCCCCCGATGCAGACCCCGAAACAAGGGTAAGATTTCTTGATACAATCTCATCAGAGACAGACAGAATGGCAAAGATTATTTCTGACCTTCTTACCCTGTGAAGCCTTGCTGAGAAAACCGCACATTGTCTATGGAAATGCGGACGATGATGCTTCACAGGCGGCAGGCCTTTTTGAAGCACTGCGTGCCGCAGACACCTTGGGTGTGGATAAAATCTACGTTCACGCACCGCGAAAAAGCGGAGTAGGACTTGCGGTGTATAACCGACTCATTCGTGCCGCAGGGTTTGAGGTGATTGATTTATGAGCACCGTAATAGGACTTACAGGCCCGACGGGCGCAGGGAAAAGCAGTCTATCTGCCGTGGCGGAAAGGCTTGGCTTTTTCTATGTTGACTGTGACGCGGTTGCACGGCGTGAAAGCCGCAATCCGCAAATGCTCTCATCGCTTGCTCTTTGCTTTGGCGATGACGTAGTCAAGGGCGGTGTGCTTGACCGTGCGGTGCTTGCAAAGCGTGCCTTTTCATCACCTGAGAGCACCGAAAAGCTGAACGAAATCACGCTGCCGTTCATAGTCGCGGCAATAACGGAAATGATAAAGGATGAACCGCTCGTACTTTTAGATGCGCCCACGCTTTTTGAAAGTGGGCTCGACAGCAGGTGTGACGCGGTGATTTGCGTTCTGGCAGAAAAAAGCATCCGAAAAAAGCGCATATTATCGCGCGACGGTGTGACAGAGGAGGCAGCAGATGCGCGCCTTTCGGCCGCAAAGACGGACGAATTTTTTATCTCTCGCTGCGACGAGGTTATATATAACAACAAAGGCGAGGATGAATTTATAAAAAAGGCAGAAGAAATTCTGCAAAAATATATCTGACGGAGGAAAGATTATGGCAACAGCAAAGGAACTTAAAGAACAACTCTTTAAACAGAAGAAAAACGGCATTCTGCGCACAAGTGAAGAAACACTTAAGGCTGCAGATGCTTTTTGTGAGGATTACAAAGCGTTTCTGGACGCAGCCAAGACCGAGCGCGAGGCAGTAAAAACCTCCATCGCACTTGCAAAGGACGCAGGCTTTACCGAGTTTGATTGTGATAAAAAGTATAAAGCAGGCGACAAGATGTATATCAACAATCGCGGCAAGGCTGCGGCATTCATCGTTATGGGTAAGCGCCCGATAATCGAGGGTGCACGCGTGACCGCCGCGCATATCGACTCGCCCCGACTTGACCTAAAGCCCAATCCGCTTTACGAAAGCAGCGAGCTTGCCCTTTTCAAAACGCACTACTACGGCGGCATTAAAAAATATCAGTGGACCACCGTTCCGCTTTCTCTGCACGGCGTTGTAATAAAGCGTGACGGCAGCACGGTTGACGTTCGCATCGGCGATGATGCGGGTGACCCCTGCTTTGTCGTAACAGATTTGCTTCCCCACCTTGCAGGCGAGCAGAGCAAGCGCACCTTAAGCGACGGAATCAAGGGTGAAGAGCTTAACGTGCTTATCGGTAGCTGTCCGTTTAAGGATGACGAGGAAGGCCAGCTTGTAAAGCTCAACATTATGAAGATTCTCAACGAAAAATACGGAATAGTAGAGGAAGACTTCCTCTCGGCAGAGCTGGAGTGTGTTCCCACCTATAACGCGCGTGATATCGGCTTTGACCGCTCACTCATCGGTGCATATGGCCACGACGACCGCGTATGTGCATATCCGGCGCTTCGTGCCGTGATGGATATGGACGTGCCCGAGCACACCGCAATCGTAATCCTCGCAGACAAGGAAGAAATCGGCTCTGACGGAAACACAGGCCTTAATTCCTCCTTCCTTAAGTATATTTTTATGGACCTCGCAGGGATGGAGGGCGTTGACGGATATAAGGTTATGCGTGCGTCAAAGTGCCTCTCGGCCGACGTAAATGCAGCCTTTGACCCGACCTATCCCGACGTTATGGAGGTAAACAACGCATCCTATATTAATTACGGCGCGGTCATCACCAAATACACAGGCTCACGCGGAAAGTACAGCACAAACGATGCCTCTGCAGAGTACGTTGGCTTCATCCGCAAGCTTCCCCACGCGCTCGTCGAGGCGTTCAAATCCACGCTCGAAGAGGCGCTGTCCGCCGATCTGCTTCTGATCGTCAGCGACTTGTCTTCCCCCTTCTACAAGCAGCAGCGGGAAGTCGTATATGATATCCTGAACCAATTGGGCGCACAGGGAAAGCCTGTTCTTGAAGTGCTCAACAAATGCGACAAGGCTGAAATCGGCACCGTAATCGAACCCGCCGACGCAGTCATGATTTCAGCAGCCAGCGGCTACGGCCTTGACAATCTCAAAAATGCCATCTCCGACCGCATCGCCGCCATGCGTCATCCGGTCGAGCTGCTCATCCCCTATGACAAGGGAAACGTCCTCTCCATCCTGCATTCCCAGGGACAAGTGGAAAGCGAAGAATATCTTGAAAACGGCGTAAAGGTTGTGTGTCTTCTGGACGCCACACTGTTTGCGCGCGTCAACAAAATGCTTGAAAAATAGAATGATTTCGGGAGCTTTCGTGAAGGAACACAACCTTCGCAAAGCTCCCGAATGCAAATAAACATTTATGACAAAAACAAAAGCTGTTTATTCAATCTTAGTATTAATCGCAGGTCTGCTGCTATCATTCAAGGCAACCGGCACTAGAGAGCAAGGTATAGAAAAGGGAGACATAATACTAACGAAAGATAACGGAAACGAAATATCCCGTTTCTCCTCAGTTTCATCGTAAGCAGACACCGCCAAAAATGATCTCTTGACGGTGTTTTCCAATCTCATTGCATCTTCACCATACACGATTTCTGATAAAACGCAATGCCGTATTTTACGATCTT
>CALDPI010000200.1 GCA_937912045.1 uncultured Clostridia bacterium | reverse complement strand
CCGAGCGGTTTTTTCCGCCGGCTCTGCCGTCGATGCCTGTGAAAACACGCACGGCGTGCACGGATGTGTTGAATATGCAGTTTGTGACGGTGATATTTTCGCAGGGGCCGTACTGCATGGCGGCGGCTGTGTTTTTGCCGTATATGATAATGGACAAGGGCTATTTTCTGTTTTACGGTGATTTCAACGTTCAGCAAATACCTTTTTATCAGCATTGTCATTCGCTTATAAGGTCGGGACAAACCGCGTGGGACTTCGGCACAGACCTGGGTGCAAACTTTGTCGGCTCATACACGTTTTATCTGCTCGGCAGTCCGTTTTTCTGGCTGACACTCCTTTTCCCGACAAGCGCGGTGCCCTACCTTATGGGACCGCTTCTGATGCTCAAATTTGCGCTCTGCGCACTCACCGCATATTTGTATCTTAAGCGCTTTTTGAAAAGCAACAGCACCGCACGTCTCGGTGCAATAATGTACGCGTTTTCGGGTTTTTCGGTTTATAATATCTTCTTCAACCACTTTCACGAAGCGCTCATAATTTTCCCGCTTTTGCTTTTGTCGGTCGAGCTGCTCATAACCGAAAATCGCCGCGGTGTTTTTGCACTTACGGTTTTCGCCGCCGCCACCATGAACTACTTTTTCTTCTTCGGTATGGTGGTCTTTGCCATAATATACTGGGCAGTGCGAATGCTCTCTCACCGTTGGAAATTCAAATGGGGCAGATTTTTCGCCCTCGCGTCTGAGGCGGTTATCGGACTTTTACTGTCATCGGTCTTGCTGCTGCCCACGGTAATGGCGCTTTCGGGCAACAGCCGCCTTTCCGAAATTCAGACAGGCTGGGGCGCTTTGCTTTACGGCAAGGAAAGCATATATGCAAACGTTCTGCAGTGCTTTTTCTTCCCACCCGACCTGCCTGCACGCCCCGTATTCTTCCCCGAGGCCGACGTAAAATGGTCGTCTCTCGGCGGTTGGCTGCCCATATTCAGTATGGTGGGTGTCTGGGCATTTATGTCGGCAAAGCGCAGGCATTGGCTCACCCGATTAATCGGAATTATGATTTTTATGGCGCTTGTGCCCATACTCAACAGCTCTTTTTATATGTTCAACACGGCGTACTATGCCCGTTGGTACTATATGCCCATTTTAATGATGTGCCTTGCCACCTGTATGGCGGTAGAGCGGCGCGATATAAAATGGAACAATGCTTTCGGTTGGGTTTTCTCTATAACGCTGGCGGTAACGCTTGTAATAGGCTTTATGCCCGAATCGTTTGACGAGAACGGAAAGGTTACTCGCTTCGGAATATACACAGACGATGATAACGGTGTCTTCCGTGAAAGGTTTTTCATCTGGTGTGCCATCGCGGTAATCGCACTGCTTATACTTCGTGTACTGCTCTGCAAACTTCGCACCAACAGACGCTTCTTTGTAAAAATGGCCACCGTTTCGGTGTGCATTATGTCGGTTATATACGCTTCACTCTTTGTGGGGCTTGGCAAAACCCACTCGTACGACGTGGATAAGGTTATGATTCCGTCACTTTTGGAGGGCGAGGTCATCCTCCCGGGCGATAAGGGCGACTACCGAATTGACGCATATGAATGTGTGGACAATGCCGGAATGTATCTTGGATACAGCAGTATCAATGCATTCCATTCCATCGTTCCCACCTCTGTGACCGAGTTTTATGAGTTCATAGGCGAGGAGCGCGGCGTTGCCAGCCGACCCACAACCGACTCATATGCCGCACGCTCGCTGCTTTCGGTCAGGTACCTGCTCGATATGCAGGACGGATATGATTTTGTCGAGGACGACATAGCGAAAATGGACGGCTATAAATATCTCGACAGCCAGAGCGGATACGATATTTATGAAAACGAAAATTATATTCCCTACGGCTTCACGTACGATTATTATATGACGAGGGACGAGTGCCTGTATTACGGCGAGAGTAGCGCCGCAAATATGATGCTCAAGGCCATTGTGCTGGACGGCGAGCAGATAGAAAAATACGGCACGCTTTTAAAACACCTTGGTGATGAATATTACCTCGGCGGAGAGGAAACCGAAAAAGAAGGCCTTGACATAGGCGAGTTTTCGTTTGCACGTGACTGCAAGGCGCGTGCCGCCACCGCGGCAGAAGAGTTTTCCATAGAGAAAAACGGTTTTTATGCGAAAACCACGCTGGAGCGCGAAAATCTTGTCTTCTTCTCCATTCCGTATGACGAGGGCTGGACGGCATATATAAACGGCAAGGAAACCGAAATAGAAAAGGTGAACGTCGGCTTTATGGCTGTAAAGGCAGGCGCAGGCGAGAATGAAATTCGCTTTGTTTATAAAACACCCGGCCTTGCACTCGGCGCGGTGATATCGGTTCTTGCCTTTGTCACCCTTTCTGTATATCTAATCCTTGTAAAGCGTTATTACAAAAAGCACGAGGCCGTCAACTATTATCCCGAGGGTGAAAAGCTGCTCGAGCTTTGGAAAAGGTGCGACCGCCACGATGCAATTTTGCCTCTGTCTGCATTTGAAACGACAGAAAAACATCAAGAAGGTCTTGACAAGGACGGAAATAAGTAGTAAAATTTGGTTGCAACAAACGTTGCACTAGGGGAGCTGAATTTACTTCGGCTGAGAGGAAACCGTTATGTTTCGACCCTTTAACCTGATGCGGGTAATGCCGTCGTAGGAAAGCTTATGTTATACTACCTACTTTTAAAGCACCGCATTTTTTGCGGTGCTTTTTTTCGGCGCTCTGCAAAGAAAGAAGGAGTAAAAATGAAAGAAAAAACACAAAAACTAACCGTCAGTGCGGTGCTCATCGCACTCTCAACCGTCTTAAGCCTTATAAAGCCGGTTGACCTGCCCTTTGGCGGAAGCGTAACGCCGCTTGCAATGCTGCCTGTTATGCTCATCCCCATAATGTATGGCGTAAGGTGGGGATTTTTTGCCTGCTTCGTCAACAGCGTCATACAAATGCTTTTAAGCATTGCAGAGGTGGTAAGCTGGGGACTGACCCCCGTCATACTCGTCTCCTGCATACTGCTTGATTACATTCTTGCATATACCGTGCTCGGCACCATCGGCTTTATGAAAAACAAGGGCAAGGTGCTCATAATCGTCGGTGCTGTGCTGTCGCTTGTGCTCCGCTTTTTAATGCACTTTTTGTCGGGAGTTGTGCTGTTTGGCAATTTTGAGGAGGGAATATGGACGGTAATCTGGGGCTCTGTTACCTATAACGCGTCCTATATGGTGCCCGAAATGATTACAACCTCGCTGGCGCTTTTCGCCCTGCTCAGCAACAAGGCTTTTTACAAATTTATAAAACGCTGAGAAAAAAAGAGCCTTCGGGCTCTTTTTTTGTTAACTAATTGTTTACTTTTGTGCATAAGGTGTGGTATAATACCCTGTAATATTTTCAAAGCGAGGTTGTTGTATGAATTACAATGAGTTGTCACTGAACGAAAAGAAGGAACTGCTTGCTCAGCTGACAGAAAAATATAACGAGTTTAAAGCACGCGATTTGTCGCTTAATATGGCGCGCGGAAAGCCCAGCACCGCACAGCTTGATTTGTCAATGGGTATGATGGACGTGCTCAGCAGTGCATCCGACCTGACCTGTGAGGATGGAACCGATTGCCGAAATTACGGCGTGCTGGAGGGACTTGAGGAGGCAAAAAAGCTTCTCGGCGATATGATGGAGGTCCCTGCTGATAACATTATAATATACGGCAACTCCAGCCTGAACGTTATGTATGACACAATTTCACGTTGTATGACACACGGCGTTATGGGACACACACCCTGGGGCAAACTCCCTGTGGTCAAGTTCTTGTGCCCCGTACCGGGTTATGACCGCCACTTTGCCATCACACAGCATTTCGGTATTGAGATGATTAACGTGCCGATGAACCAGGACGGTCCCGATATGGATATGGTTGAAGAGCTCGTCTCCCAGGATGCCGCAATTAAGGGCATTTGGTGCGTTCCCAAATATTCCAATCCGCAGGGCTATTCCTATTCGGACGAGACGGTGCGCCGCTTCGCAAGACTTAAGCCCGCCGCAGAGGATTTCAGAATTTTCTGGGATAATGCATACTGCATTCACCACCTCTATGACGACAAGCAGGACGTCGTGCTTGAGCTTTTGGACGAGTGTCGCAAGGCAGGCCACGCCGATATGGTTTATAAGTTTGTTTCCACCTCAAAAATCAGTTTCCCCGGTTCAGGCATTTCGGCCATTGCCGCATCGCACAACAACCTAAAGGAAATCAAGCATCAGATGTCAATGCAGACCATCGGTCACGACAAGGTAAACCAGCTTCGTCACGTGCGTTATTTCGGTGATATCAACGGTATGCGCGAGCATATGCGTCTGCACGCCGACATACTGCGCCCCAAGTTCCAAACGGTTGACGAAATTCTCACGCGTGAGCTTTCGGGCTGTGGCGTGGGCGAATGGACCAAGCCGCTTGGCGGATATTTCATTTCTTTCCAGTCGCTTCAGGGCTGCGCAAAGGACATCGTTGCCCTCTGCAAGAAGGCAGGCGTAATACTCACAGGCGCAGGCGCCACATATCCTTACGGCAAGGACCCCGACGACAGCAATATAAGAATTGCTCCGTCCTATCCGCCCATTGAGGATTTGGCCATCGCAACAGAGCTTTTCTCGCTCTGCGTTAAGATTGTAAGCCTTAAAAAGCTTATTGGTGAATAATTTTGTGAAACCCCTGTAAAATCAGGGGTTTTCTTTTATTTATTAATGAAACCACACGATATAGTTAAGAAAAAACCACTAAAAACTTAATTTAATTAAGTTTTTGGGGCGATTAGATAAAAAAGGGACGAAAAATTAACAAGCGATTGACATTTTAAAGGAATTTAAATATACTTGTAAAGTATTAAAAAACGGAGGTATCCTATGTCTATAACCGAAAAGCTGTACGGAAGTATGGTGTTTAACGACGCTGAAATGAAGGCGCGCCTGCCCAAAGCGACCTATAATGCAATGAAAGAGTGCATTGAAAAGGACTGCGCACTCAGCATAGATATTGCAAACGTTGTTGCCAAATGTATGAAGGAGTGGGCAATCGAAAAGGGCGCCACACACTATACGCATTGGTTCCAGCCGATGACGGGCATCACAGCCGAAAAACACGATAGCTTTATATCACCCGTCGGTGACGATACCGTAATAATGGAGTTTTCGGGCAAGGAGCTTATAAAGGGCGAGCCTGATGCTTCAAGCTTTCCGTCAGGCGGTCTTCGTGCCACGTTTGAGGCACGCGGATATACCGCTTGGGACCCAACCTCGTATGCCTTTGTAAAGGACGATACCCTTTGCATCCCAACAGCATTCTGCTCATACGGCGGCGAGGCGCTTGATAAAAAAACACCGCTTCTGCGCTCGATGGAGGTCATAAACGAAAAAACGCTTCGTCTGCTCCGCATATTCGGAATGGACGACGTTAAGCGTGTTTTCTGCACTGTCGGAGCCGAGCAGGAGTATTTCCTCATAGACCGCAAGTATTATAAATCCCGAAAGGACCTTATGTATTGCGGCAGAACACTTATGGGCGGCCGCCCACCAAAAGGACAGGAGATGGACGACCATTATTTTGGCGCAATCAAGCCGCGTGTTAAGGACTTTATGAGTGAATTAGACCGCGAGCTTTGGAAGCTCGGCGTGCTCGCCAAGACCGAGCATAACGAGGCGGCACCTGCCCAGCACGAGCTGGCGCCCATATTTGAAACGGTCAACGTCGCGTGTGACCAGAATCAGCTCGTTATGGAAATGATGAAACGCATCGCTACGCGCCACGGACTAGTGTGCCTTCTGCACGAAAAACCGTTTAAAGGGGTTAACGGGAGCGGCAAGCACAACAACTGGTCGCTCTCCACCGATACGGGCGTAAACCTCTTTAAGCCGGGCAAAAAGCCGCACGAAAACAAGCTGTTCCTATTAATGCTTGCGGCTGTGCTGTCGGCTGTGGACACCCATCAGGGAATGCTGCGCGCAACTGTTGCAAGCGCCGGAAACGACCACCGTCTTGGCGCACACGAGGCTCCACCTGCAATCGTTTCTGTGTTCCTCGGTGACCAGCTCACCGCAATTTTAGAGGCAATCGAGGCGGGAAAAGAATATTCAGGCGAAAAAATGCCCGAGCTTGAGATTGGCGCACACGTTCTGCTCCATTTCAAAAAGGACTCAACCGACCGCAACCGCACGTCGCCCTTTGCCTTCACAGGAAATAAGTTTGAGTTTCGTATGTTAGGTTCCTCCTCGTCCATTGCAGACCCGAACGTTGTGCTCAACACCATAGTGAGCGAGTCACTTGATGATATCTGCGACCGCCTTGAAAAAGCGGATGATATCGAAAAGGAAATTTATGCCGTAATCCGTGATATATATAAGGAGCATAAGCGAATAGTGTTCAATGGCGATGGCTATTCACAGGAGTGGAAAAAGGAAGCCAAAAAGCGCGGACTTTTAAATCTTGCTTCAACCGTCGATGCACTGCCCATGCTCATAGAGCCAAAAACGTTGGAAACCTTCTCGCGTTACGGCGTCTTTACCAAGACCGAGCTTCAGTCGCGCTATGAAATAATGTTAGAGAACTATGCCAAGACCATAAATATAGAGGCGCTCACAATGCTCGATATGGTCAAAAAAGACGTTATTCCTGCGGTCAGCGCATACACCGCAAAGCTCGCCGACGGCATAATCAAAAAGAAATCGGCAGGTGTTACGTATAAGCTTGAGGAAAACTTCCTTAAAAAGCTTTCCTACCACGCCGACCGCGTTTATGACGGTGTGACCGTGCTTGAACAGGTCGAATCACGCGCTATGGCGGGTGACGCGCTTTATACGGCGCGTTACTACCACGATACCGT